>LJTS01000070.1 GCA_001304425.1 Betaproteobacteria bacterium SG8_40 | reverse complement strand
TGCCGCCACGACCTGCTTCTGGAGCGGGATGGACGGCAACTATCCGCAGCACCGGATCAACATCATCGATACGCCGGGTCACGTTGACTTCACCATCGAAGTCGAGCGCTCGATGCGTGTGCTCGATGGCGCGTGCATGGTTTACTGTGCCGTCGGCGGGGTTCAGCCGCAGTCGGAGACGGTTTGGCGGCAGGCCAACAAGTACAAGGTTCCGCGGCTGGCGTTCGTCAACAAGATGGACCGGCAGGGTGCGAACTTCTTCAAGGTCTACGAGCAGATGCGCAGCCGCCTCAAGGCGAACCCGGTGCCGATGCAGATCCCGATCGGTGCCGAAGAGAACTTCGTCGGCGTTATCGACCTGGTCAAGATGAAAGCCATCCTTTGGGACGATTCGACTCAGGGAATGAGTTTCAAGGAAGTCGAGATTCCTGCCGAACTGAAGGACCAGGCGCAAGAGTGGCGCGAAAAGATGGTCGAATCGGCCGCCGAGGCGAACGAGGAACTGATGAACAAGTACCTCGAGGAAGGTGACTTGTCCGAGAAGGACATCCGCGCCGGAATCCGCGCGCGCACCATTGCCGTCGAGATCGTGCCGATGATGTGCGGTTCGGCGTTCAAGAACAAGGGCGTACAGGCGATGCTGGACGGCGTCATCGAGTACATGCCGTCGCCGAGCGACATCCCGCCGGTCAAGGGCGTGATGGACAACGGCGAGGAGGCCGAAAGGGCCGCCAAGGACGACGAGCCTTTCTCCGGGCTGGCTTTCAAGATCATGACCGACCCGTACGTCGGCCAGTTGATCTTCTTCCGGGTGTATTCGGGGGTCGTTAATTCTGGCGACACCATCTACAACCCGGTCAAGCGCAAGAAAGAGCGCCTTGGCCGGATATTGCAGATGCATGCCAACAATCGCGAGGAGCTCAAGGAAGTGCGGGCGGGTGATATTGCCGCGGCGGTCGGCCTCAAGGAGGCGACTACCGGCGATACGCTGTGTGACCCGGACAAGGTCCTGATCCTGGAAAAGATGGAATTTCCGGAGCCCGTCATCTCGCAGGCGGTGGAACCAAAGACCAAGGCAGACCAGGAAAAAATGGGGATCGCGCTGGGTCGTCTTGCCCAGGAAGACCCGTCGTTCCGTGTACGTACCGACGAGGAGTCGGGGCAGACCATCATTTCCGGCATGGGCGAGTTGCATCTGGAAATTCTGGTCGACAGGATGAAGCGCGAGTTCAACGTCGAAGCCAACATCGGCAAGCCGCAGGTTGCCTACCGGGAAGCTATCAAGAAGCCGGTGGACATCGAGGGCAAATTCGTCAAGCAAAGCGGCGGCAAGGGGCAGTACGGCCATGTCTGGCTGAAACTGGAGCCAGCCGAGCAGGGCAAGGGCTTCGAGTTCGTCGATGCCATCAAGGGTGGTGTTGTTCCGCGTGAATACATACCTGCGGTGCAAAAAGGCATCAACGAGGCGATGACGAGCGGTGTTCTCGCCGGCTACCCGGTTGTGGACGTCAAGGTCACCCTGTTCGACGGTTCGTACCACGAAGTCGACTCGTCGGAGAATTCCTTCAAGATGGCGGGGATTCTTGCCTTCAAGGACGGCATGCGCAAGGCCACACCCGTGCTGCTCGAGCCGATCATGGCGGTTGAGGTTGAAATGCCCGAAGAGAAGATGGGCGACGTGATGGGCGATTTGTCCTCACGCCGGGGAAATATCCAGGGCATGGATGATATTTCCGGTGGCGGCGGCAAGGTGATTCGCGCCGAAGTGCCGTTGGCGGAGATGTTCGGTTACTCGACGACGCTGCGTTCCCTGACGCAGGGGCGGGCGACTTACACCATGGAGTTCAAGCACTACGCGGAGGCGCCGAAAAGCGTCGCCGAGGGAATCATCAACAAGGATTCCGCCAAGTAGCATGGCAAAGGGAAAGTTTGAGCGGACCAAGCCGCACGTAAACGTAGGCACGATCGGCCACGTTGACCATGGCAAGACGACGCTGACGGCGGCGATCACATCGGTGCTGGCGACGAAGTTTGGTGGCGAGAAGAAGGGCTACGACCAGATCGACAATGCGCCTGAAGAGAAGGCGCGCGGCATTACGATCAACACGGCGCACGTGGAGTACGAGACGGAGAAGCGTCACTACGCGCACGTTGACTGCCCGGGTCATGCTGACTATGTCAAGAACATGATCACGGGTGCGGCGCAGATGGACGGAGCGATTCTGGTGGTCTCTGCCGCGGACGGACCGATGCCGCAAACGCGCGAGCACATTCTGCTGGCGCGCCAGGTGGGTGTTCCCTACATTGTGGTGTTTCTGAACAAGGCGGACATGGTTGATGACGCCGAGTTGCTCGACCTGGTAGAGATGGAAGTGCGCGAGTTGCTCTCCAAGTACGACTTTCCGGGCGACGACACGCCGATCATCATTGGCTCGGCGCTCAAGGCGCTCGAAGGCGACACGGGCGAGCATGGCGAGCAGGCGATTTTCAAGCTTGCTGACGCGCTCGATGCCTATATTCCGGAGCCGCAGCGAGCGCTGGACATGCCGTTCCTGATGCCTGTGGAAGACGTATTCTCGATCTCTGGTCGGGGCACGGTTGTCACGGGGCGCGTTGAGCGGGGCGTGATCAAGGTTGGAGAAGAGATCGAGATTGTCGGTCTGAAGGACACGGTCAAGACGGTTTGCACGGGTGTGGAGATGTTCCGCAAGCTGCTCGATCAGGGGCAGGCGGGCGACAACGTTGGTATTTTGCTGCGCGGGACCAAGCGCGAAGACGTTGAGCGTGGTCAGGTGTTGGCCAAGCCGGGCAGCATTACGCCGCACACCAAGTTTGACGCCGAGGTCTATGTGTTGAGCAAGGAAGAGGGTGGTCGTCACACGCCGTTTTTCAATGGATACCGGCCGCAGTTTTACTTCCGCACGACGGACGTGACGGGCTCGATCGAGTTGCCCAAGGGCACGGAGATGGTGATGCCCGGGGACAACATCCAGATGACGGTGAGTCTGATTCAGCCGATCGCGATGGAAGAGGGCTTGCGCTTTGCCATTCGCGAGGGTGGGCGCACGGTTGGTGCCGGAGTGGTGGCCAAGGTCCTTGAATAGAACGGGTACTTGGGTAGACAAACAGTAAGTGCGCAACAGGCGCGGCCGGGCAGGACTGGCCGCACAAAGGCGGCGGAACACAGCAGCATTAAATATTGATTACAGAGTTGGGGCGAGAGGCGAAGAGCGAGGGCTTGCTGCTTGTTGCGTTCGCCTAACTCCTCACGGGATCCTGAAATGCAAAGCCAGAAAATTCGTATTCGACTAAAAGCGTTTGACTATCGTCTGATCGACCAGTCTGCCATCGAGATTGTCGAAACGGCCAAACGTACGGGCGCGGTGGTAAAAGGCCCGGTTCCTCTGCCTACTCGTATCGAGCGCTTTAACCTGCTGCGCTCCCCGCATGTGGACAAGTCCTCACGCGAGCAACTTGAAATGCGCACCCATTTGCGCTTGATGGACATCATCGACCCGACTGACAAGACGGTTGATGCATTGATGAAACTCGATCTCCCGGCCGGTGTGGACGTGGAAATCAAGCTGTAAGGGCGAGTTCGGAGGGGTTTCCCCTTCGCTTGCCTGACAATTTGGAAACCGGCTGGCCAACTGAAGCCAGCACCTCTGAAGAGGAAATAAAAAATGTCATTAGGACTTGTCGGTCGCAAGGTCGGCATGACCAGATTATTCACCGATGCCGGCGAATCTGTGCCGGTGACGGTGCTGGACGTGTCCGGAAACCGCGTGACCCAGATCAAGACGGAAGCAAGCGACGGCTATTCGGCCGTTCAGATCGCGTTCGGAACGCGGCGCGCGAACCGTATCAACAAGGCACAAGCCGGCCATTTCGCCAAGGCGGGCGTGGAAGGCGGGCGCGGATTGCGTGAATTTCGCGTCAACGCTGAACAGGCCTCTGGTCTCGAGGTCGGTGGCCAGGTCGGTGTCGATGTGTTCGAAGTCGGGCAGTTCGTCGACGTTTCCGGAACAACCAAGGGTAAAGGTTTCGCCGGCGCGATCAAGCGACATAATTTCTCATCGCAGCGGGCCAGCCACGGCCAGTCGATCACGCACAACGCGCATGGCTCCACCGGTCAGAACCAGGATCCGGGCCGGGTGTTCCCGGGCAAGCGCATGGCAGGGCATCTTGGATCGGTACGCCGTACCGTCCAGAATCTGCAAGTGGTACGTATCGATCCCGAGCGCGGCCTCCTGTTGATCAGGGGCCCGGTGCCTGGCGCCGACGGCTCCGATGTGGTCGTGCTGCCATCGGCCAAGAAGAAAGGCTGAGCCATGGAACTCAAGATTATTGACGACAAAGGCCAGCCGACGTCCAGCGTGAACGCGTCCGACGACTTGTTCGGCCGGGACTACAACGAGCCGCTGGTGCACCAGGTTGTTACGGCTTACATGGCCAATGCACGCAAGGGCAACCGGGCGCAAAAAGCGCGCGGCGATATGACTCGTTCGCACCGCAAGCCGTGGAAGCAAAAAGGTACCGGCCGTGCCCGTGCCGGCTTCGCCGGCAGCCCGATATGGCGCGGCGGTGCCCGCGTGTTTCCGTCCAGCCCGGACGAGAACTTCAGCCACAAGGTCAACCGCAAGATGTACCGGGCTGGCATGGCTTCGATCTTCTCCCAGCTGGTGCGCGAAGGAAGGCTGGCGGTGGTCGATGCGTTCAGTATCGAAGCGCCCAAGACGAAACTGCTCGATCAGAAGGTCAAGGGTATGGGAATGAACAGCGTGCTGATCATTACCGATAGCGAAGACGAGAACCTTTACCTGTCGTCGCGGAACCTGCCGAACGTGTATGTCGTCCAGCCGGGTCAGGCGGATCCGGTGAGCCTGCTGCACTTTGACAGCACCATCATCACCAAAGCGGCCGTATCGAAAATCGAGGAGATGCTGTCATGACGGCTCAAACGATTAACCAGGAACGGTTGCTGAATGTCTTGCTCGCGCCGATCGTGTCCGAGAAAAGTACTTTCGTCGCGGACAAGAACGAGCAGGTTGTGTTTCGCGTTGCGCCAGACGCCACCAAGCCCGAAATCAAGGCCGCGGTAGAGCTGATGTTCAAGGTCGAGGTGGACGGGGTTCAGGTCGCCAACGTCAAGGGCAAGACGAAGCGCTTCGGCGGCCGTCTGGGCCGGCGGCGCAACTGGAAGAAGGCGTACATCTGCCTGAAGGCCGGCCAGGAAATCAACTTCGCGGCAGGGGAGACGAAATAATGGCTCTGGTAAAACTCAAACCAACTTCTGCCGGCCGCCGCGGCGTCGTAAAGGTCGTCAACCCGGACCTGCACAAAGGTCGCCCGCATCAGCAGCTGGTTGAAACGAACCTCAAGAAAGCCGGTCGAAACAGCCTGGGTCACGTAACGACGCGCCATAAGGGCGGCGGGCACAAGCGCCTGTACCGGGTGATCGACTTCCGCCGTAACAAGGACGGCGTGGCCGCCCGTGTCGAGCGGATCGAGTACGACCCGAACCGCAGCGCCAATATTGCGCTGCTGTGTTACGCGGACGGGGAGCGCCGTTACATCATTGCGCCCAGGGACGTAAACGTGGGAGACCAACTGTTGAACGGACCCGAGGCGCCGATCAAGGCGGGTAATACCTTGCCGTTGCGCAGCATCCCGGTTGGCACCAACGTACACTGCGTCGAGCTTCGCCCGGGCAAGGGCGCGCAGGTGGCGCGCTCGGCCGGCGCATCGGTTCAGTTGCTGGCGCGCGAAGGCGCACATGCCCAGTTGCGGATGCGGTCAGGGGAGATACGCAAGGTGCACGTTGACTGCCGCGCGACGGTTGGTGAGGTCGGTAACGCCGAGCACAACCTGCGCAGTATCGGCAAGGCCGGCGCGATGCGCTGGCGTGGAGTGCGCCCGACAGTACGTGGTGTGGCGATGAACCCGGTCGATCACCCGCACGGTGGCGGCGAGGGCCGCACCGGTACGAAACGCGACCCGGTCAGCCCCTGGGGAACCTTGACAAAGGGATTCCGGACCCGCAAGAACAAGCGCACGCAGAACATGATTGTTCGGCGCCGCGCGAAGTAAGAGGTAGAGAATATGGCACGTTCAGTCAAGAAAGGCCCTTTCGTGGATCTTCACCTGATCCAGAAGGTCGACGCCGCGCGGGCGAGCAACGACAAACGCCCGATCAAGACGTGGTCGCGTCGTTCCACGGTGCTGCCCGATTTCGTCGGGCTGACTATCGCGGTGCATAACGGCCGCCAGCACATACCCGTGTATGTGACCGAAAACATGGTTGGCCACAAGCTCGGCGAATTCGCCCTGACGCGCACCTTCAAGGGGCACGCAGCGGATCGCAAGGCTCCGGCCGCCAAGAAATGATGACAAGAGCGCAAAGGAGTGAATGAAATGCAAACCTCTGCAGTGTTGCGCGGCGTCAGACTGTCACCCCAGAAGGGCAGGCTGGTTGCCGACCAGATCCGCGGCCTGGCCGTGGACAAGGCGCTCAACATACTCAAGTACAGCCCGAAGAAGGGCGCCCGGATCATCCAGAAGGTCGTCGAGTCTGCTATCGCCAATGCCGAGCACAACGATGGTGCCGATATCGACGAGTTGCGGATCACCCGCATCTTTGTGGACCAGGGGCCGGTATTCAAGCGTTTCCGGCCACGTGCAAAAGGGCGTGCTTCAAAGATCCTCAAACCGACCTGCCACATTTCAGTGACTGTCGGCGACCTGTCGAAGGAGTAGGTATGGGACAAAAGATCAACCCGATCGGTTTTCGTCTTGCCGTACAGCGTAACTGGACATCCCGCTGGTATTCCAACAGCAAGGGATTCTCGGACATGTTGCTGCAGGACGTCGAGGTGCGAAAGTACCTGCGCAAGCGTCTGTCGCATGCTGCGGTTGCACGTGTCGTGATCGAACGTCCGGCCAAGAACGCCAAGATCACTATTTACAGCGCACGGCCCGGCGTCGTAATCGGCAAGAAGGGTGAGGACATCGAGAATCTGCGCGGTGAGTTGCAGAAAATGATGGGCGTGCCGGTTCACGTCAATATCGAGGAGGTGCGCAAGCCCGAACTCGACGCCCAGCTGATCGCAGATTCGATCGCGCAGCAGTTGGAAAAACGCATCATGTTCCGCCGTGCCATGAAGCGGGCGATTCAAAACGCGATGCGCCTTGGCGCGCAAGGCATCAAGATCATGAGCGCGGGCCGGCTCAATGGCATCGAGATCGCCCGTACCGAATGGTACCGGGAAGGCCGGGTTCCGCTGCATACCCTGCGCGCGGACATTGATTACGGCGTTTCCGAAGCCAAGACAACCTACGGCGTGATCGGCATCAAGGTCTGGGTTTACAAGGGCGAAGTGATGGGACGGGGCGAACAACCGGCCGCGCCGGGTAGCACGGAAAATCAGCCCCAGAGAAAACCCAGACGAGCAGGAGCGAGCAATGCTGCAGCCAGCTAGAACAAAATTCCGCAAGTATCACAAGGGGCGCAATTACGGGGTTGCGACCCGCGGCGCCAAGGTTTCTTTCGGCGAGTTTGGCCTGAAATCCATTGATCGCGGCCGTTTGACAGCGCGCCAGATCGAAGCAGCGCGGCGAGCAATGACACGCCATATCAAGCGCGGTGGCCGTATCTGGATTCGCATTTTTCCGGACAAGCCGGTGTCACAAAAACCTGCCGAGGTACGTATGGGCAACGGGAAGGGCAATCCGGAGTTCTGGGTCGCGGAGATCCAGCCGGGCAAGGTGCTCTATGAAATGGATGGTGTGCATGAAGATGTGGCGCGCGAGGCGTTTCGCCTTGCAGCAGCCAAGCTTCCGCTGCGTACCGTCTTTGTGCAACGCCACTTGGGGTGAGCGATGAAAGCGAGCGAACTCAGAAACAAAAGTGAAGCCGACCTGGCCAAAGAGCTCAACGAACTGCTCAAGGCGCAGTTCTCTCTGCGCATGCAGCTTGCGACGCAGCAGACCACCAAGAACAGCGAGGTTGGAAAGGTGCGTCGGGACATTGCCCGGGTGCGTACGGTGATGACAGAAAAGGCAGGAAAAGCATGAGCGAAGCGACAAGTACAGCGAATCGCCGCCGGCTGACGGGGCGTGTTGTTAGCGACAAGATGGACAAGACGGTAACGGTGCGGGTCGATCGCATGGTGCCTCACCCGTTGTATGGCAAGTTTGTGCGCCGTTCGACCAAATACCACGCGCATGATGAAGCCAATGAATGCCAAACCGGCGATACCGTGCTGATCGAGGAAAGCAAGCCGCTGTCGAAGACCAAGGCATGGAAGGTGGCGCGGCTTCTGGAGCGAGCGACCAAGGCTTGAAGCGCTTGCGGGGGTAGGTAAATACACGTAAAATCGCGCGTTTTTATCCGGAGGGGCGGAATGAAAGCGCTGACGCGCTTCGAACTGTCTCTTGCGACCGGCTTTTCAGGCCGGTGATGTTGATAAACCGGGGCCGTTAGGTGGCCCGGGACACGCGCCCAGCATGAATGACCCGAACGGGTCCCAAAACTGGTTCGCCGGCTTCGGTAGCACGGCGGGCAAAGTTGGAACGAGGTTAACTATATGATTCAAATGCAATCCCGGCTCAAAGTGGCCGACAACACGGGCGCTCGCTCGGTGATGTGTATCAAGGTACTGGGCGGCTCCAAGCGGCGCTATGCTGCCGTCGGGGACGTCATCAAGGTGAGCGTCAAGGACGCCGCTCCGCGTGGCCGCGTAAAGAAGGGCGAGGTATACAACGCGGTGGTGGTGCGCACGGCGGCCGGCGTCCGGCGTCAGGACGGATCGCGCATCAAGTTCGACTCGAACGCGGCGGTGCTGCTCAACAACAAGCTTGAGCCGATCGGCACCCGTATCTTCGGCCCCGTAACCCGCGAGCTCAGAAGCGAAAAATTCATGAAGATCGTTTCTCTTGCACCCGAGGTTCTCTGAGGAGTTTGGCAATGCGCAAGATTCGCAAAGGAGACCAGGTTGTAATCCGTAGCGGTAAGGATCGCGGCAAGCGTGGCGCGGTTTTGCGGCTGGTTGGAGATGACCTGGTCGTAGTGGAAGGCGCAAATCGCGCCCGCAAACACGAAAAGCCCAACCCGATGAAGGGCACAACGGGCGGGATCGTTGAGAAGGAAATGCCGATTCACGTTTCCAACGTTTCGGTATTCAACCCGGCAACGCAAAAAGGTGAGCGCGTGAGCATCAAGACGCTTGATGATGGCCGTAAGGTCCGGGTGTTCCGGACTAACGGCGAGATGCTGGACGCATAAGAGGGAATCATGGCCAAGCAGGAAGCAGCAAAAGTCAAGGAAAAGCCTCCGGTGCCGCGTCTGGCAGAGCAGTACCACAAGGAGATTGTCCCGGAGTTGATGAAGGAGTTCGGGTACAAGAGCATCATGGAGGTGCCGCGCCTTGAAAAAATCGTACTGAACATGGGCGTCGGCGAGGCGGTCAACGACAAGAAGATCCTTGAAAACGCCGTTGGCGACCTGACCCAGATTGCCGGTCAAAAGCCGGTCATTACCAAGGCGCGCAAGTCAATTGCCGGTTTCAAGATTCGAGCTGGCTACCCGATCGGCTGCAAGGTGACGTTGCGTAACGTCAGAATGTACGAGTTTTTCGATCGATTGATCAGTGTCGCGATCCCGCGTGTGCGTGATTTCCGCGGTATCTCCGGCAAGGCGTTTGATGGCAGGGGCAACTTCAACATGGGTGTGCGGGAACAGATTATTTTCCCCGAGATCGAGTACGACAAGATCGATGCACTGCGTGGTCTCAACGTCACAATAGCAACGACTGCGAAGACCGATCGCGAAGCGCGCGCGCTTCTTTCGGCTTTCCGGTTTCCCTTCAGGAATTGAGGTAGTCATGGCGAGACAATCCATTGTCAACCGCGAGCTAAAGCGCCGCAAAACCGTCCAGAAGTTTGCAGCAAAACGCAGTGAACTGATGACAATTTTGAACAGCAGCAGCATTTCGGAAGAGGAGAAGGCGCAGGCGCGCGAAAAGCTGCAGAAGCTGCCGCGCGATTCCAGCCCGGTGCGTCTGCGAAACCGGTGCGCGCTGACTGGTCGGCCGCGCGGTGTGTTCAAGAAATTCGGTCTGGCGCGAGGCAAGCTGCGCGAGATCGCCTTGCGCGGCGAAATTCCGGGCGTCATCAAGGCGAGCTGGTAGGAGATATTCGAATATGAGCATGAGTGACCCGATTGCGGACATGCTGACACGCATTCGCAATGCGCAAACGGCGGAAAAGATGTCCGTGGCCATGCCACTGAGCAAGCTGAAGCTCGCCATCGCCCAGGTACTGAAGGACGAGGGCTACATCGAGGATTTCAAGGTCGATGACCCGAGTGCC
>LJTS01000107.1 GCA_001304425.1 Betaproteobacteria bacterium SG8_40 | reverse complement strand
CGAGTTTGGCCTGTCGGCCAGTGCGCTCGGCCTGCTCACTTCGGCTTACTTCCTCGGGTTTGCATCGCTGCAGATTCCGGTGGGCATCCTTCTCGACCGCGTCGGTCCACGCCGCACCAATGCCGCGTTGCTGCTTTTTGCCGGCACTGGTGCGTTGGTTTTTTCCATGGCGGAGGGGCTCGCCGGATTGCTGCTGGGGCGCACGCTGATCGGCTTTGGTGTGGCGGCCTGCCTGATGTCGAGCATCAAGGCGTTTACGCTGTGGTTTCCGCTCGAACGATTGCCGGCAATGACCGGGCGCATCATGTTCGTCGGCGGACTCGGCGCGATTTCCGCGACCGTGCCGGTCGAGGCAGCGCTGCAGATAACCGACTGGCGGGGCATTTTCCGGCTGCTTGCCGTGCTGACGTTTGCTGCCGCTGCCGTGGTGTTCTTCCTGGCCCCGGAAAAACGCGATGACAGGCCGCAAGAGACGTTCACCGGCCAGTTAAGGGGAACGGCGGGTGTGTTCCTGTCGCCGTTGTTCTGGCGCATCGCACTGGGGACGACGCTGTTCCAGTCGTTCAACATGTCGGTGCAGGGTTTGTGGGCCGGACCGTGGCTGGTGGATGTGGCCGGTCTCGGACGCCAATCCGTCGCTTTCCACCTGCTGGCGCTGGGCATTTCGACGATGATCGGTTTTCTGTTCTGGGGTTTGCTTGCCGCGCGTCTCGTGCGTCGCGGAATTGCGCCCATGACCGTTCTGATCGCAGCCAGCGCAATGTACATGGGCGTGCAACTGCTGCTGGTCTTTGGCGCGAGCGATCTGGCCTTGTTCATCTGGATCGGCTGGGGATTCTTTGGTACGTCGGGCAGCCTTGCGTTCGCCATCCTTTCGCAGCAGTTTCCGTCCCACCTGACCGGGCGCGCCACCACGGCGCTCAATCTGCTGGTGTTCCTCACGGCGTTCGGCTCGCAGTGGGCGTTCGGTGCCATCGTCAATCAGTGGCCGGTGGCGGACGGTGGCTATGCGCCCGGAGGCTACTCGATAGCATTTGGCGTATTCCTTGCGCTACAGTTATGCGGCTTCATCTGGATGCTTGGTGGACGACGTCGTCGTTGAGATTGCCACGCAGCGGCGGTCCGTGTGCACGAGAGACCGGACTTGTGGCGCGCGCGTGCGCGATACATGGTATGCCCTCGCGTCACGGAGATTCGGTCTGATGGAAATCGCAAGTGAGGTTGTGCTCGCAAAGACGAGCGTCGGCTGCCTGCCGGTTCTTCGCCTGCTGGAGTTGCCCGCGCGGTGGGCCGCAGACGCGTTTGCATTTTGCCGCGGACCGTTGCGCATGCTGGCCGTGGGCGTGCTCGTGCTGCCGATCGTCGCCGGATGCGCGAGTTTCAGAAGTTATCAAACCGAAATCGGGCGAACGCTGGATCTTGTCGCTGTCGGCAGGATCGATTCGGCGATCAAGGCGCACCGGGGCCAGACCCACTATGGCGAGGACTTGTTGTATTACCTTGAACAAGGCGAATTGCTAAGGCTGGGCGGGCGTTATGCGGAGAGCCAGACAGCCTGGTTTGAAGCGGACCGGCGATTCAGGAAATGGGAAGAGCAAGCCCGCGTTGACCCGGAGATGCTGGCCCGCGATGTCGGATCATTGCTGGTCAGCGACCGTTTGCGTGCCTACACCGGACATGATTTCGAGAAAGTGATGCTGACGACGCGTATGGCGCTCAATCATCTGTCGCTTGGCGAATGGGACCAGGCCCGCGTTGCCATCAAGCGCAGCCACGAACGCGAGGCGTTGATTGCCCGGTTGCGCGCAGAACAGGTGCGCCGCGCGGAGGAGTCCGCCGGGGAAAAAGACGAGGCACCCGATTTTCGCGAACTCAACGGCTACCCGGTGCGAACGATAGACAATCCCGAAGTCAATGCGCTGCGCAACAGTTACCAGAATGCGTTCAGTCATTATCTGGCCGGCTTTGTTTACGAGGCGCTCGGGGAGATCAGTCTGGCAGCGGCCGGATATCGTCAGGCGATCGAACTGCAGCCGGGCCTCGCCTTGCTGGAGGAGGGGTTGGCGGGCCTCGACATGCGCCATTTCCGGCGCAGCAGATCGGTAACCGAAGCGGACGGGACCACCGATTTGCTTTTGGTCATAGAGACCGGCCTCGCCCCGGCGCGCGCCTCGGTGAACATCAATCTGCCGGTGCCGACCGACCAGGGGCTATTGCTGGCGCCGGTGTCCTTTCCCGTCATACGCGAGCAGCGCCTCGTGAGCGGTTCGAGCGCAGTTTCGACCGATGAGGGCATGCCCACCGAAGCATCGACGGTCACCAGTGTCGACCTTATGTCAAGACGTGCGTTACAGGATGAAATGCCGTGGATCATGGTGCGCGCGGTCGCCCGCGCCACGGCCAAGGCGTCAATCCAGAGGGTGGCTTTCAAAAAAGATGATTCCAACATTGCGGGAACAGTTGTGCTGATCGGTTCGGTCTTGACCGAGCGGGCCGATGAGCGCGGCTGGCGCAGCTTGCCGGCCAGGATCGGACTTGCCCGCTTTCGGCTCGCACATGGAACGCACGATGTGGACGTCGCTGTCGGGTCCCAGAAGCACAGATTCAGTGTCAGTCTGGACGGGCCGTTTGCAGTGATGAGCGTGCGCCAGGTCGGCACCGCGGCATATATGAGCCTCAGCCCCGGCCCGGGCGCCTAGCCCCGGGATGCCGTCACGATGCACTCCGCGGCCGGATCAGACGAACATACAGGTACAGAGAGGTTGTTATGAAATCGAGCGCATTTCCCGTCATGATCGTTGCCGTGTTGCTGGCTGCTTGCCAGACTGCCGGTGAGCCGAAACCGTCGGAATCCTGCCCCGGGTTTGAAGAGGCCGGGTCAACCTCGGCGCTGGAACAACGTAAAGTACGCTACCTCGACCAGCCCGACGTCAGGGTCGTGGAGATGCGCTGCGTGCGATCGGACGGTCTGCTACGTGTCGATGTCGACATCGTCAATGAACGGCCGCGGGAACAACGCATTGCCTATCGGTTCGAGTGGTTCGAAGCGAATGGAATGAGTGTTGATAATGAGGAAGTATGGAAGCCGCTTCTGCTGTATCCGGATCAGCTGCAAACGATTCGCACGGTGTCGCCGGGCGCAGACGCGCAGGATTTCAGGGTTGTCATCAAGCGCTAATTCAATCGAACTGGAGTGGAAAAGATGCGTATTCGATTTGTGGTCCGGACCTGGCTTGTCGCCGTTGTCGTCGTTGCACTGGGGGTTGCTGGCGGGTGCGCCAAGCAGGTGCGTTACGGTGATCCGAAATCCGTTGAGACTGTCAATATCGATTTTGGATCAACCGACTTGCAAGTGATCGCGGAAGCGATGACGCGCTCGTTGTTGCAGTCACCGGTGGTGGGCGGCGGATCAAGGCCGATCGTCACAGTGCAGGACGTAAAGAACAAGACCAGCGAATACATCGACACGCGGGCAATTACCGACTCTATTCGTGCCGAGTTGCTAAAGAGCGGGCAAGTGCGGTTTGCAGTCGACGAGGTTGGCATGGACGAGCAAATCGACGAGCTGGAGCGTCAGCAAAGCGAATATTATGATCAGGAGCAGTCGGCTGAAATCGGCAACATGGTCGCGGCACAGTATCGGTTGCAGGGCAGCATCATTTCCATCGTCAAGGAAGCTGACGGCGTCAAGGATGTCTACTATAAGTTCAATCTGCAATTGTGGAACGTGCGTAATGGCCTGCTCGAATGGTCCGATGAGAAGGACATACGAAAGACCGAGAGCTGACGAACGTTCACGGAAGCGAAACGCTGCGCGATAAAATGCAGCCAATGAAATTGCTTGTGGCGATCGCTGCTATTTGGCTTCGATGTGCCGAAGCGGGTGGATGGAAAACCGACTGGAACTGTGGAAGGGATTTGGAGAAAAGAATGACTCAAGCGAAAGGAATCTGGGGATTGCCGGGTATTCTCGTGATACTGCTTGCTCTCACAGGATGTCAAACGCTGGACCCCTACACGGGGGAAAAGAAAACCAGCAACACGACAAAGGGTGCGGCAATCGGCGCCGCCACCGGCGCCGTAATCGGTGCTATTAGTGGCGACAACGCGCGCGAGCGGCGCCAGCGGGCATTGATTGGTGCCGGCGTCGGCGGGCTCGCCGGTGGCGCGGTCGGCGCCTACATGGACAAGCAGGAAGCGGAACTGCGCAAGGAGCTCGAAGGCACCGGCGTGAGCGTGACCCGCATCGGTGATGAGATCACTTTAAACATGCCGAGCAATATCACGTTTGCGTTTGGCAGCGCCGATCTCGATGCCCGGTTTTTTCCCGTGCTCGACAGTGTTTCTAAAGTTGTGAAGAAATACGACAAGACGCTGGTAGAAGTGGCAGGGCACACCGACAGCGTCGGCAGCACCCAGTCGAACCAGTCGCTCTCGGAAAGGCGCGCCAATACGGTCGCGCAATACCTGGTCAGCAAGGGCATTGTCCGCGACCGCACGATCATTATCGGTGCTGGCGAGAACATGCCGGTTGCGGATAACGAGACCGCGGAAGGGCGGGCGCTCAACCGTCGCGTCGAGTTGTCGCTATTGCCGATCCGCGACAAGGGCTGATCAGTGACCGGCTTGAATCAAATGGGGATGCGCCAGGGGAGCGTGGATGACCAGGAGGCCTGAGAACGTTTACGCGAACTACCACGCGCACGTCTATTTCGACGCGGCCACGCTCGCCAGGGCGCAGGCGATTTGCACCCGGGCTGGAAAGCTGTTCGGGGTGGCGGTCGGACGAGTGCATCAGAAGAACGTGGGCCCGCATCCGCGCTGGAGCTGCCAGCTCACGTTCGATGCAAAACAGTTCGACGACCTGATTCCCTGGCTCGAGGAAAACCGGCAGGGAATGACGGTTCTGGTGCACGCGCTGACAGGTAACGATCTCGACGACCATACCGTACACGCGGCCTGGCTCGGGGAGCCGGTCGAACTGAATCTCGCCATGTTCGAGAAACACGGCGCGTGAACGGAATCACGAAGCCGGCTGAAGTGGGCGCAGCGTATCCCGAGTTTCGCGATGTCCTGTCAGCGCGCCGGCGGATCAGTCCATATCTCAAGCCGACGCCACTGAACCGCTACGCCGCTCTGGACGGGCTGATCGGCACCGCAGTCTGGGTCAAACACGAGAACTCCCAGCCGGTTGGCGCGTTCAAGGTGCGCGGCGGCATCAATCTGCTCTCGTCCTTGACCGCCGAAGAGCGCGCTCGCGGCGTGATTACCGCAAGCACCGGCAATCACGGCCAGTCCGTCGCTTACGCGGCCCGTCTGTTCGGCGCCGATGCGCATATCTGCGTGCCGGTCGGCGCGAACCCGGACAAGGTGGCGGCGATCCGCGCCATGGGAGCGCAGATCGTCGAGTACGGTGCGCACTTCGATGATGCCGCCCGCAACGCGCAGCGGCTGGCACAGGAAAATGGTTACCGGTTCGTTCACTCGGCAAACGAGCCGTTGCTGATATCCGGTGTTGCTACGCAGACGCTGGAGATGCTCGAAGAACAACCGTCTATCGACACGGTCATCGTGCCCGTCGGTCTGGGCAGCGGGGCGGCCGGAGCCTGCATCGTTGCCAAGGCCATCAGTCCCGCCATCCGCGTGGTCGGCGTACAGGCTGCCGCGTCGCCGGCCGTGCATGACTCCTGGCGCAGCGGGCACATCGAATCACGCGCCAACGGGACTTTCGCCGAAGGGCTGGCGACAGGACAGGCGGCAGGCATGACCCTGGACCTGCTGTTGCGGCATCTCGATGATTTCCGGCTGGTGTCGGAGGCGGAGATACTGCAAGGCATGGTGTGGTGGATCGAGCGTTGCCACACGCTCGCGGAGTCTGCTGCCGGTGCCGTGCTGGCGGCAGCCAGTGCGATGCGCGCGCAACTCGCGGGCCGCACGGTCGGTGTCATATGCAGCGGCGGCAACGCCACCGTTGCGCAACTCAGGCAAGCGCTGGACGCGAACCCAGACTGAGGTTGCCGGGTGCGCCGAGCCGGCGCGCAAGGTGTGGGCTCAGGAAGACGAGGCGTACTGGCGGATGCTGATTTCGTGCCCTCGAAGCACGATTTCGTAGATCCCGGACTGCGTCACGGCAAACTGGTCGGTGCGTTTGCGTACCGCGAGTCCGCGCGCGGTCAACGCGTTGGCGTGTTTCCACAGGAAGGCGGCGATGTCGCCCTCCCGCTCGCCGAGCGGCAGGTCGATACGTTGCGTGCCGATAACGGCCAGCGGTGTGACGTGGCGGTAACCGGCCAGTGCGGTGGCCTTGCTGCCAAGTTGTGCCACCTGGCCATCAACCGTTACGCGGGCGACAATGGTTTCCTCAACCGGCCGCGCGGCCGTGGCGAGTGCCGTCGTGATCAGCAGTGCCGCAATCAACGCCAGACAGAACACGGCATCGCGGATACGCGATATCGGGCCGCCGGTGCCGATGCCTAGTACGCGGCCAAGCAACCATCCCAGGCCGCCCCAGGCCAACATCGACAAGCCGACGAACAGTTTTTCGATGTTGGTTTGCGGACTCCATGCGCCGGTGAATCCAAGCGCTGCCACTGTGACGATCGCAAAGCCTGCGATGCCGACCAGCATATAAAACCAGCGGAATACGCGAAGCCAGTGCGGCTCGCTCCCGTGACCGAAGTAATGTTGCAGGCGAACCGTCCACGGAATGCCGAGTGATTGCCCGCAGTGTTGGCACGCCGAACCGGTTACTACCGTTGTCTTGCGGCACGTGTCGCAGTGCATGATCCACTCGCGCTCCATACCGATGCGATCCGCCTGCCATTCCACCACGATACCGATGAGCGGCGCGAGTACCACGTAGGCGAGAACTGCCAGCCCGATCAGGAACGCGACATTGCCGGCAGTCGCGAGCGACGGACCCAGCCCTTGTTCGATGGTTGCCAGTAATGATGCGAGCATTAGTGCGCAGTATCCCTCGTTTCCGGATCGTTCACCAAACCGGACCGTGTGCGGCCTGTCGGGCCGCTCACACAAACATCCGTCAAAGCGCCAGCGGCGCTCGCGCAGCCGTGCTGGCCGGCCTCACTCGGAGCGCAAAGTGTTTGCCGGTTGAATCAGTCGCAAGGAAAGGCTTCCCACAGTGCGGAAGCCACCAGGCTGCTGCCTGTAAAACGCCGCTTCTCGGGATGCGCTTCGAGATAGTGCATCACGGCATCGAGCATCTGTACAAGTTGCGTTTTGCGCGGCGGACAGAAAAAGGGTGCCTTGATGATTCCTATTTCGGCGTCGGAAAGATCGGTATGCAGATCGATAAACCCTTGCACATACCCGGTGAATGCGCCTGGATCGGGTGAGTTGTCTGAATCACCTCGTTTCCATTGGGCGCCCCACTTGTATAGCTCGTTGCCATCGACTGCACTCGCGGGCAAAGCGAACATCATCGTCGTGGCCAGTAAAGCGATCTGTAGTGGTTTCATGGTTGCTCCGTTAGCGCGAGTGGTGCGGTTCGAGAAGTCCGGGTGTTCTGCCGTCTGCAGTCGCCACGGGCCTCACGCTGCGCGCTCGATGCCCCGGCCAGGCGATCGAAGGTGGCCGCCATGCCAGCGGAGCAATCATCAGGCTGTCAGAACCCGCGTCATTTCTTCTCCGCCACGGGCGTGACCAGCATCTCTTCCAGTTGCAGGCCGGTGAGACGATGGATGCGCCGCCACAGCAAATAGAAAATTGTCATCATCATGATCATCGACGGAATCGCGATAACCGGGTAGCTGAGCAGGGTCATGCGCCCCAATTCCTCGTTGAACGCCACGCTCCCCGTCGGGCTGGTGACAATCCATGTGGCCAGCAGGTAATTCATCACGGCCGAGAAAAAGAAGGTCCCACCCAGCAAATAGGTGGCCTTGGTCAAACTACCCAGGAAAGCGTTCTCGTGACCGCGTTCCCGCAGGATGCGGTCAATCTTTTCGGTGTTCATGATCACCGGGTTATACAAAAGTACCTTGATCAATGGTTTGCCGATCTGTGCCGAGATAACGACCGCGATCCCGATGATCGCGGGAATCGCCGCCTCCTTGATTGCAAGCCATTCGGTATCGAGTTGCAGGAGGCCGATGCCGCCGGTCAGCAACACGCTGATCAATCCGAGCAGCGCGATGAAATTCTTTTTCCTGAAGCGGATGAGTTCGTAAAGACCCCAGCCAATGGGAAACGCCAGCGCCAGCGCCAGCGCGCCGACGGCCCCCAGGTACTCATCGCCGCTGAGTTTCATCAAGATGGCCGAAGGTAAAACGATGCTGACCAGAAGATCGATCAGCGGGCGGGGTTTATGTGTCATGTGTGCTCAAAAAACCTAAAAAAACTGGGGTCAGGTCTTGCAATATAGCATCTACTTTCCGTTGACCGCCCGGCTCACAGTAGCGTAATGCACCCCGAAGGCATCGGCAATGGCCTGCAGGGTGTAATCGCCGGTGG
>LJTS01000106.1 GCA_001304425.1 Betaproteobacteria bacterium SG8_40 | reverse complement strand
GCGTTGGCGCCCTCGTGCTCACTGTCTATTTGGGGCTCATGATTTACGCAGCCGCCACAATGGCGGGACTTCGCCGCTATGCTTGGGTGCTGGGTAGCGCCTTGGTGTTACAGGTCGGCCTTGGCATATCAAATGTGCTTGCGATGTTACCCCTCGCGCTCGCCGTAGCCCATAATGCCGGGGCGGCGCTGTTGCTGATGATGGTCGTGGTGCTAAACTTTGTGCTCCGTCAGGAAACGGCCGGGTAAATGTCAGTATCCACGCACCCCTCGCAATTTACTTCCCGACTAGAGCAGTACCTCCAGCTCACCAAACCGCGCGTTGTCGCCTTGATTGTGTTCACGGCGATTATCGGTATGTTGCTCGCGACCGACGGGCCTGTGCCGTTGCCAATTCTGCTGTTCGGTTCGATCGGAATCTGGCTGGTTGCCGGTGCCGCAGCCGCGTTTAACTGCCTGGTTGAGCAGAAGATTGACGCCCTGATGGCTCGCACCCGGGGCCGCCCATTGCCGCTGGGCACCGTTTCCACGTCCGAGACCCTGATTCTTTCGGGACTGGTCGGAGGGGGCGGTCTGACGATCCTCTATATGCTTGTGAACCCACTGACAATGTGGTTGACACTCGCGACCTTCGTCGGGTACGCAGTCATCTACACCGTCGTGCTCAAGCCGCTCACGCCCCAGAACATCGTGATAGGCGGGGCCTCGGGCGCGATGCCTCCGGTGCTTGGTTGGGCCGCTGTAACGGGTGACGTTTCACATGAGGCCTGGCTGCTGTTCTTGATCATCTTTGCCTGGACGCCACCACATTTCTGGGCACTGGCGTTGTACCGCAAGCATGAATATGCGAAAGCGGACGTGCCCATGCTGCCTGTTACCCACGGCGACAAATTCACCCGTCTTCATGTGCTTCTCTACACCATCATTCTGTTTGCCGTCTCGCTGCTGCCGTTCGCGGTACGCATGAGTGGATGGTTATACGCAGTGGGTGCCGTCATCCTTGGCGGGATATTCCTGTATTACGCCTTTAGAATCTGGCACTCCTATAGTGATGCGCTTGCGCGGCGCACTTTCCGCTACTCCATCATCTATCTGTCGCTGTTGTTCGCGATCTTGCTGGTTGACCATTATCTTCCGGTCAGCAGTACCTGATGGTTCCAGCGGCTACCATGTCTGGCCGGATTGTCTCTAACCTGGCACTGGCAAAATGGCGCGCTACTGTGCCGGTTGCCAGGAATCGTTTCTGCCCATGCCCGGCCCCCTTGTGACTTCGCTGTGGAGAGTGCTGGCGCTGCTGGTGCTTTCGGGCGCGCTATGGCTTGCGGGGTGTGATGAGGGTGGCAGTTCCGTAGCATTCAATTCGACCGACGTCACGGGCGCCGATTTCGGCAAACGATTCGATCTGGTCGATCATGAAGGCAAACCCCGCCAACTGGACGATTTTCGCGGCAAGGTCGTTGTGCTGTTTTTTGGTTTTACTCATTGCCCCGATGTTTGCCCGACGACGTTGGCTGAGTTCAACGCCGTCTTCGGCCAACTCGGCGACGCGGCGCAGCGCGTACAGGTGCTGTTCGTGACGGTTGACCCCGAGAGGGATACGCCCGAAGTGCTGCGTTCGTATGTCACTGCGTTCAACCCCGCTTTTCTTGGCCTGACCGGCACGCCGGGGCAGATTGCGGATGTCGCCGGGGAATTCCGGATCATTTACAAGAAAGTGGAAGGCTCGCGCCCGGGCAATTATTCGGTCGATCACTCTGCCGGGACCTACATTTTTGACCCGCAGGGCAGGTTGCGTCTGTACGCCAGATACGGGCAGGGAGCCGAGTCGTTGACCAGCGATATCGAGCGTCTGCTCAACGCGGGGTGAGTGTCCTCCCAGAACGAAAAAACCCGCCATCAGGCGGGTTTTTTTGTTAATCCGCACAGTGCAGTGCGGTTGCACAAGGTTCAGCCGTTATCCGGTGCCATTAGTAGTCGCATCTTTTTCATTGCCTGAGCTTCGACCTGCCGCACCCGTTCCGCGGAAATACCGAATTCGTCCGCCAACTGGTGCAATGTGACCTGGTTGTCCTCACGCAGCCAGCGCGCTTCAATGATCCGGCGGCTGCGAGTGTCCAGCGTGGAAAGCGCCCGGGCCAGTCCTTCCGATCGGTTACGCACGCCTTCTTCATGTTCCAGAATACGGCCCGGATCGTCGTCCGCGTCCGTCAAATATGTAACCGGCGCGAAGCTGTCTTCGTCATCGTCAACCGGGGGATCGAGTGCGATATCATGCCCCCCCATCCGGGTTTCCATTTCAATGACGTCTTCGGGGCGCACGTTGAGGTCCTTGGCAATCGCCGCAGCCTCATCGCGACCTAGGGCGCCAAAACCGGATTTCATGCTGCGCAGGTTGAAGAACAGTTTGCGTTGCGCTTTTGTCGTGGCGACTTTCACAATGCGCCAGTTACGCAATACGAATTCATGTATCTCGGCGCGAATCCAGTGGACGGCGAAAGATACCAAACGCACCCCTCTTGCGGGGTCGAAACGCTTGACCGCTTTCATCAGTCCAACGTTGCCTTCCTGGATCAGGTCCGAGTAAGGCAAGCCATAACCCCGGTAGCCGCGAGCGATAGCCACCACCAGCCGCAAATGCGACATAACGAGTGCGCGGGCAGCCTCGAGATCCTGATCTTGCTGAAAACGGGTCGCGTAGGCTTGTTCCTCCGCCTGGGACAGGAGAGGAATGCGGTTAACCGCCTGAATATAGTTTTCCAGGCTGGCGACCGGCGGCAAAGCTAATGTAGCTAGCGCGTGCGACATGGTTTAAACCTCCTTACCCGATGAATTTTAGCACTCGGTATATAAGAGTGCCAAGAGCCGCCCTAAGTTCCCTCCAGACGGCAAAGTCCCTTATCTCGGGTTCATTTGCCATAAGTGACGACTTACTGACATCCATGCTCCAAGCCAACCGAGCAGCCCGGCTAAAGCCAGAAGTACGCCGGTTTGCTGCAGTGACATCATGCCGAGCCGCGGACTCAGCCCGAACAGGTCGCCGAACGCCGCCAGTTCGTGATTGAGCATGCGTACGGCGATGGTCACGATCAACCAGGCGGCAGCGCCTCCCAGTAACCCTTGTAGTCCCCCGAGGTAGAGAAATGGCCTGCGGATGAAAAGATTGGTCGCCCCGATCAGTTTAGAAACCTCGATCTCGTCGCGCCTTGTAAGAATTTGAAGCCGAATTGTATTAAACGTGACGGCAACGAGCGCGATCGACAGTAGAACGCCCAGTAAGGTGACCAACAATTGCCCGATTCGCAGGGCTGCATCCAGTTTGCGCGCCCATGCCGAGTCGAGTTGTACGTGCTCGACCTTTGGCCAGGTCAGGGCCTCATTGCGCAGCGCTTCAAGCAGATCCGGGTCGGCAGTTTTCCCGGCAACGATGAACGCGTGCGGTAGCGGATTCTCATCGAGTTCGGACAAAACGTCCGACATCCCCGAGGCGCGTGTGAGTTCCTGCAGCGCCGTATCCCGGTCGACGAAACGGAATTCCCCGACAAAAGAGTGCCGGCGAAGCCGCTCTTCTATCGCACTCGCGTCGCTGCGGCTCGCGCCCACCGTCAGAAAAAGGCTAAGTTGGGGTTCGCTGGTAAGCTGGCGGGAAAATCGCGCCACATTATCCAGGCCGACGTAAAAGCCGCTGGGAAGCGCCAACGCAATTCCGAAAACCACAATATTGAGCAAGGTCGCGAACGGTTGTTCAAGCAGCCGGCGGGCGCTGTCGCGAAAAGCGTCGAGGTGGGCAAACAGCCAGCTCACTGAGCCAGTCCTCCGTGATCGAGACGTATGGTCCGCGCGCCCAGGCCCTGAATCAGATCAAGATCGTGCGTGGCAATCACCACGGTCACCCCAACCTGGTTGAATGCCTTGAACATGGCAATGATTTCCTTGCCGTAAGCCTCATCCAGGTTGCCGGTCGGTTCGTCGGCGAGCAGAATCGCCGGCCGATTGACGATTGCGCGGGCAATGCAAAGACGCTGTTGTTCGCCGCCGGATAAGGTCACCGGCCGTGCCTTCTCCCGATCCAGCAGCCCCACCTTGTCGAGCGCGGCACGCACACGCCGGGCGATTTCGCGCCTTGGAAAACCGGAAATCACCAGAGGTAATGCCGCGTTGTCGTACACGCTGCGATCGAAAAGCAGCTTGTGGTCCTGAAAAATAAATCCGAAGTTCCGCCGCAGGAACGGCAGCGAGGACCGACCCATGGTGGTGATGTTCTTGCCGTTGATGACCACACTGCCGCTGGTTGGGCGTTCGATGCCTCCGATCAGTTTGAGCAGTGTGCTCTTGCCGGCACCGGAATGACCGGTCACAAACACCATCTCACCGGGATCGACGCCCGCAGAGACGTTTCTGAGCGCTTCGTAACCGCCCGGATAACGTTTTGAAACATGGCTGACCGTGATCATATTGGGGTTTTGCCGGATGTCGCGACGCAGAAAATGGCCGTGCCAGCCTGCCGCTGTCTCTGCCTAGCCGAACAGTGCATCCACGAACGCGGCGGCGTCAAATGGTCTTAGGTCGTCGATTCCCTCGCCGGTTCCGACAAAGCGCACAGGAATGGGCCGATAGCGCGCAATACCGGCGATGGCGCCGCCCTTGGCGGTACCGTCCAGCTTCGTCAGAACCAAACCGGTGACGCCAAGTGCCTCGTCGAACGCCTTGACCTGCGTCACCGCGTTCTGGCCGGTGTTGGCGTCGATAACCAGCAGCACTTCATGGGGCGCATCGGGCATCGCCTTGGCGATGACTCGTTTGACCTTCTTCAATTCCTCCATCAGATGCATTTGTGTCGGGAGGCGCCCTGCCGTATCCGCCAGCACTACGTCCGCGTTTTTCGATCTTGCCGACTGAATCGCATCGAAGATGACCGCCGCGGCATCGCCGCCTTCTTGCGCAATCACGGTGACTTTATTGCGCTCCCCCCAGATCTTGAGTTGCTTCTCGGCAGCAGCGCGAAAAGTGTCCCCGGCAGCCAAAACCACTGAAAGCCCTGCATCGACCAGTTGCTTGGTCAGCTTGCCAATCGACGTGGTCTTGCCGGCACCATTGACCCCGGCGAGCAAAATGACGAATGGTTTCGCGGTGTCTATTTGCAAGGGTGCTTCCAGCGGGGTGAGCAATTCGAGTAGTTCGGCTCTAAGCGCTTCGCGAACCCCGCCTGCCTCGCTGATGCGTGCTCGCTTTACGCGCTGGCGCGTGGCATCGACCAGATGCTGCGTGGCATCGACCCCGACATCGCAAGTCAATAGCACCGTTTCGAGTTCTTCGAACAACTCTTCATCGATAGCCCTGCCCGGGGCAAGGAGCGCCGTCAGCTGTTTTCCCAAGCGGTCGCGTGTTGCGCTGAGGCTTTGCCTGAGCCGACCGGCCAGCGAGGTGCGGGCAACTGCGGTATCGTTCCCGTGCGGTGTGTCTGGTTCGGGCGTCTTGTTACTTCTAAGGAAACTAAACATACTGTTTGTGTGTCAGATTTGACCAGCCGGCATGCGTGAGGCCGTTGTTGAGGCAACCGTCAGGCTGGTGCCCGTGTCCGTTACTTCTTCTTTCCAACCCATGATTTTATTCTGTTTGAAGCATTTTCGTTTGCTGGCCGGCGCGCCGGCGAGGGCGGGTGCGGCACGCTCCTGTTACAGGAAGACTCCGCATCTTCGCCGCCCTGGCGTGTTCTGGGCCTCCTGTCTGATGGCACTTGCGTTACAGCCATGGGGGGCGATGACACACGCTGCGGAAGATCTGAAGGTCCATAGCAAAACCCTCGAAAACGGCCTGGAAGTCTTTGTCAAGGTCGACAACCGGGCGCCTGTGGCGGTATCAATGGTCTGGTATCGCGCCGGCGGCATGGACGAGACCGGCGGGACTACGGGTGTTGCGCACGTGCTTGAGCACATGATGTTTCAAGGCACGCGGACGACCGCACCCGGAGAATTCGCCCGGTTGATTGCGCAGGTCGGCGGACGCTCCAACGCGTTCACGGCGTCCGATTACACCGGCTATTTTCAGGAACTGCATAAGTCCAACCTTGAGCTGGCCTTGCGCCTGGAAGCGGATCGAATGGTCAATCTGAACCTCGACGAGCAAGAGTTCGATAAAGAGTTGCGCGTCGTAATGGAGGAGCGCCGTCAGCGTGTTGACGACAATCCCCATGCTCTGGTTTACGAGAGGCTGAACGCGGCGATGTATATGGCGCATCCATACCGGCAGCCCGTCGTTGGCTGGATGAGCGATCTTGAAAACTTGCAGTTGAACGACGCTCGCGCCTGGTATGAGGCCTGGTACGCGCCCAACAACGCCATTCTGGTTGTCGCTGGTGACGTCGAACCGGAGGCGGTGTTCTCCCTCGCGGAGAAATACTTCGGGGCAATCGAAGCGCGGGCGCTGCCCGCGCGCAAACCGCGCGCCGAGCCCGAGCAAACGGGCATTCGTCGTGTCGTTGTCAAGGCGCCATCGCGGTTGCCGACGATGACCATGGCGTACCACGCTCCCAGGCTGGCGGACGTGGAAGGTGATTGGGAGCCGTACGCACTGTCGATCCTTGCCGGCGTGCTTGACGGATACTCGGCTGCACGGCTCGAACGCGAGTTGGTGCGCAACGCCCGCGTAGCCAACTCGGTGAGTTCGGATTACGACGGTCTAAGGCGCGGTCCCGGTGCTTTTTTCGTCAGCTTCACGCCTGCGCAAGGAAAGACCGTTGAAGATGTTGAGCGCGCTTGGCGAAACCAGCTTGAACTGTTGGTTTCCGAGGGCGTCAGGGACGATGAATTGCAGCGCGTCAAGTCGCAGGTGGTTGCATCCCAGGTCTATAGCGAGGATTCGGTGTACGGGCAGGCCGCCCGCATCGGACGAATGCGTTCACTGGGCCTGCCGCACGATGCAGCGACTACCATTACCGAACGCTTGCGCGGGGTCACTTCCGAGCAGGTCCGGGAAGTGGCCAGGAAATACCTGATCGACGACAAACTCACGGTCGCCGTACTCGTGCCGGAAGACGTTACCACGGCCGACATCGGTGATGGTCCGAAAGAAATGGAAGCCGAATGAGTACGCCGGCAAAGTTTGAAGCATGTTTCAGCGAAGCCGATGCCGGCAGGCGCTGCAGGGCTGTATTAACCGCGTCCCTGGTCTGGGCGTTCGCCGCAGTGTTGTTCCTGCTGCCGCACCAAAGCCGGGCGGCGCTCGAAATCGATAGCTGGACAACGGAAAACGGGGCGCGTGTCTTGTTTCTCGAGACGCGCGTTCTGCCGATCGTCGACGTATCGATCGAGTTCCCTGCAGGGTCAGGGCGTGATCTGCCCGGCAAGAGTGGTCTCGCAAGCATGACGCTGGCAATGATGAAGAAAGGCACCCGTTCGCTGGACGAGAACCAGATTTCGGAACAGCTGGCAGGTATTGGCGCGCGCCTGTCCAGTACCTTCGATCTTGATCGCAGCGGATTTTCGTTACGCACCCTTTCGGATGCCGACACGAGGGATATCGCTCTGGAGGTGTTGCGCGAAATTGTTGTGTCGCCCAGCTTCCCGGAGGCGGTGCTGGAGCGCGACAAAGCGCGCAATATCGCCTTCATTGAGGAAAGCAAGACACGCCCCAACGTGATCGTCGACCAGGCATTCCAGCACCAACTCTACGGTGATCATCCATACGGCTCCGCCGCCTCCGGTGAACCTGAAACGATCGCCGCCCTCGAGCGACAAGACCTGGTTGCATTCCATCAGCGTTTCTTCATATCGAACGAAGCGGTTGTGGTGATCGTCGGAGACGTATCGAGAGATGAAGCACAACGCATTGCCCTTCGTTTGACGGAGGGCTTGCCGCATTCCGATCAGGCGCTGCCCGCGTTGCCGGAAGTCCCGGAACCGGCAAAGAGTACGGAAGTCATCATCCCGCACGCCGCCAGCCAGGCACACATCCGGCTCGGTATGCCGGGCGTACGTCGCGGCGACCCGGATTACTTCTCGCTTTGGCTAGCGGCCCAGATTCTTGGCGGAGGCGGCATGACGTCGATGCTCAACGAAGAACTGCGCGAGGCGCGTGGCCTCACCTACAGCGTTTACAGTTATTTTTCCCCCTACCAGCGGCGCGGTCCGTTTGTCATTTCGTTGCAGACCCGCAAGGATCAGGCATGGGAGGCGCTCGACGTCGCGCTTGCCACGTTGGAAAAACTGGTCGCCGAAGGGCCCTCTGAATCACAATTGCGCGCAGCCAAACAATATGTCATCGGCGGTTTCGCCCTGAATGTCGACAGCAATGCCGAGTTGGCCAACTATCTTGCGATGATCGGGTTTTACCGTCTTCCGCTCGATTACATTGATCGATTCCCGGAAGAGATCGAGAAGGTCACGATGGAGCAGGTAAGGGACGCCTTGCAACGTCGGCTCGCGCCGACCCGAACGGTAACAGTGGTTGTTGGTCCGACTGCCAGGCCGTGACGTGGCAAAACGCAATCAGGTCAGAATCATTGCCGGCC
>LJTS01000105.1 GCA_001304425.1 Betaproteobacteria bacterium SG8_40 | reverse complement strand
CTTCGAATACGACTGAACGCGGGCCGTGTTTCCGGAGAGCAGGGCGGGAATCAGGCATCGTGCATCGCCCGCGTCAGAGCAAGGGCGGGGGTTGTGGCCTAGAATCCGTTCTTGCGGCACGATCCAGCATCCAAAGGCATAAACAATGAAGAGCATTCTGACCGTTGCAGTTCTCGCGCTGGCGCTGAGCGGCTGTTCCGAACCCGAGCCGGAAGGCGTCTACGTCGAGATCGATATCGAAAACTCGAAGAACATCAATTCGTACATCCTGTTCAATCCCAACATCAAGACCATCGAGGAGTGCGAGGCATCGATGGATGGCGCCTTGCCCTCGATAATGGCCAACCTGCCGCCGCAGGTGCCGCAGGATTCAAAGGCGACCGGATGGAAGTGTTACCTGAAGGATCCGCGCAAAGGGTAAGCGGCCAGGACCCGGGCTAGCGACGCGCGGCGGGTGTCGCGCCCGGCGCTTCGTGGCTGGCGCCAAACCCTTGATACCAACGCGGTTGTATGCTGTTTCGCGAGCCCGTAGCATCCATACTCATGCTGCAATCACTGCAATTCGACAATCGCTTCGTGCGCGAACTGCCTGCCGATCCGGAATCCGGGCCACGCGTGCGCCAGGTGCACAAGGCGCTGTACTCGCGCGTCGAACCGACGCCGGTGCCTCAGCCCCGGCTGATCGCACACTCGGCGGAAGTCGCAGCCATACTCGGCATCGACGAGCAGGACATCGCTTCACCGGACTTTGCCAAAGTGTTCGGCGGCAACGCGCTCGTCGAAGGCATGGAGCCGTATGCCGCCAATTACGGCGGGCACCAGTTCGGCAACTGGGCCGGACAGCTTGGTGACGGCCGCGCCATTAACCTCGGCGAAATCATCAACGCAAAAGGCGAGCGCTGGGAACTGCAGTTGAAAGGCGCCGGCCCCACGCCGTACTCGCGCAGTGCCGACGGGCGCGCCGTGCTTCGCTCGTCGATCCGCGAATTTCTCTGCAGCGAGGCGATGCACCATCTCGGCGTGCCGACCACGCGCGCGCTCAGCCTGGTCACCACGGGCGCAACCGTCATCCGCGACATGTTCTATGACGGGCGGCCGGAAGCAGAGCAGGGCGCCATCGTCTGCCGGGTCGCGCCGTCGTTCATTCGTCTCGGCAACTTCGAACTGCCGGCATCGCGCGGCGATGTCGAGTTGCTGAAACAACTCATCGACTTCACCATTCGCCGCGATTTTCCGGAACTTGCCGAAAGCGGCAAGGCGGGCGGCGATCAGCTCTATGCCGAATGGTTCGCCCAGGTGTGCGAACGCACCGCACGCACCATTGCCCACTGGATGCGCGTCGGTTTCGTGCACGGCGTGATGAACACCGACAACCTCTCCATCCTCGGGCTCACCATCGACTATGGCCCTTACGGCTGGATCGACAACTTCGATCCCGACTGGACACCCAATACCACCGATGCCGGCGGGCGGCGGTACCGCTTCGGCCAACAGGCCGAAATCGCCTACTGGAACCTCGGCCAGCTCGCCAACGCACTGGCGCCGGCATTCGCGTCGGTCGAGCCGCTCAAGGACGGACTGCAGCGTTACGTCGACACCTACAATGAAGCGACGCGCAACGATGTCGCGGCGAAACTCGGACTTGACGAATGCCGCGAAAAAGACCTTCTGCTTCTGCAGGCATTGCACGGATTGATGCACACCGCTGAAGTCGACATGACCATCTTCTTTCGCGCGCTCGCCGATGTCGATGTGGAAATGCCAAACCTTGCCCCGTTCGAAGACGCGTTCTACGACGAAGCCAAACGCAAGCAGGCAGAGCCGGAATTCAATGACTGGCTGGGAAGTTACGCGGCGCGCCTGCGTGAGGACACGCTGTCAGCGGAACAGCGCCGCGAGAAAATGCGCAAGGCCAACCCCAGATACGTGCTGCGCAACTACCTCGCGCAGCAGGCCATCGACCGCGCCGGGCAGGGCGACTACTCCGGCATTCATGAACTGCTGGACGTGATGCGCCGGCCTTACGACGATCAGCCCGGCCGCGAAGCGTTTGCGGCGCGCCGGCCCGACTGGGCACGCACCCGCGCCGGCTGCTCGATGCTGTCGTGTAGTTCCTGAGCGCGGATCGCATCAAGGATTCACGCGAGCGCTGAACCTGGAGCCTTCCCCAGCCATTGGCGCGCGGGCCGTCACCTGTCGCGCCTTGCCGTCAGCCCACGCCGCACACCTTGCGGGCGACGCCGCCCGTCTCACTGCTGACTCGTTACCGGCCGCCAGTTGTTTGCGGTGCGCGGTCTGCTGATTACCAGATGATCTTGTCCGGGTCGCCCTGATACAGCGAGCGAATATAGGCAACGACCTTCCAGATCTGGTCGGGGTCGAGTTCCTTTGACCAGCCCGCCATCACCGTCCCCCTGCGGCCTTCCGCGATGGTTTTGAACAGGGTCTTGTCGGTGGGTTTGTAGATCCATTCGTCGTCGATCAGGCTGGGACCCACACCGCCTTCGGCGACACCGCCGTGGCAGCTGTAACAGCCGGTCTTGCGCCACAGCTTCCGTCCTTCCTTGATGGCAGTCTCATCGCCGGTGTACGGGTTCTTGTCCGCATTGGCGGCAACGTCCCCGGAGGACTGCTCGGCGCTATCAATGTCACCGGCGCCGCCGTGGGCGACGGAGCCGAATAATGCCAGGGCCATCGCAACGGCCAGGAAACGATAAAGAACTTTTCCGATCATGGTTTGCTTGTATTTCCGGTAAGCCGGTTCATTGCGGCCGGCCTGTCTTGAGTTGAAAAGCCCCGGGGAGCGCAAGCACCCCGAGGCCGGTATTCAGGCGGTCGGGCGCGAGCCCGGCCGCCAGTCGAAGTGTTGCTCAGGGCAAACCGAAGCCGATGATGATCCCGCCCTTGCGGCCGTCCTTGAGCCAGGGCGCGCCACCTTCGCCGAAGTGCGCCCAGCCGGTCCAGCCACCGAAGCCCGAGGGCACGGCGACGAACTGCTGACCGTTCACGGTGTAAGTGGACGGGCTGCCGAAGATGCCGGAGCCGGTCTGGAAGGACCACAGCTCATTGCCCGTTTTCTGATCGTAGGCGCGGAACTCACCTTCCGGAGTGCCGGCGAACACCAGTCCGCCACGGGTCGACAACAATCCGCTGGTAAACGGCGAGCGGTCCTTGACCGTCCACATCTTCTTGCCGGTGCGCCCGTCGAATGCCACCAGTTGGCCGTAACCGGTGTTCCAGCTGATGGTGCCGATGCCCCAGTACGGTTTGCCGGGCGTGCGCTCGTCGGGATTCAGGCCTTCGCCCAGCGGCGCGCTCTTGATGTCGACGCAGATTTCACGGCTTGGCACGAACACCCAGCCGCTCTCCGGGTTGACCGTCATCGGGTTCCACCACTTGCCACCCTCCGAAGCCGGGCAGATGTCCTTGGCTTCGTACTCGTAGGTAGGCACTTTTTCCATGTTCCAGATCGGACGGCCTTCGGGCGTGAAGCCGGTGGCCCAATTGACCTTCGAGATTTCCACCCCGTAACGGAACTTGCCGTTGGTCCGGTCGATCTTGTAGAGGAACCCGTTGCGGTCTCCGTGCAGCCAGACTTTCTCATTGCCATAGTCGACCAGCACCGGCTCGTTGTTGCCGTCGTAGTCCCAGACGTCGGCAGGCGTGTACTGGAAGTAGAACATGATCTCGCCAGTGTCCGGATTCAATGCCAGCGTCGAGTTCGAATACAGGTTGTCGCCCGGACGCACGGTGCCGTCCCAGTCGGGATTCGGATTGCCGACGCCCCAGTACAGCAGGTCGAGATCGGGATCGTAGGAGCCGGTAATCCACGCCGACGCGCCACCGTTCATCGCCGCCTCGGTCGAGCCCCAGCTGTCATGACCCGGCTCGCCCGGGCCGGGGATCGTGTAGGTCCGCCATGCCTGCTTGCCGGTGTCCGCATCGAGCGCTTCGATGAACAGGCGGGTCGGGTACTCGGCGCCGGACATGCCGACGACGACCTTGCCCTTCACGACCAGCGGCGCCACGGTCATTGTGTAGGCGTGCTCCCAGTTCGCGAGAGTGACATCCCACACCACCTTGCCGGTTTTCATGTCGAGTGCGACCACATGCGCATCAGGCGTCGCGACGAACACCTTGTCGCCGTAAATGGCGACGCCCCGGTTGCCGATGTCGCAACACATCGTGCCGCCGACACCTTCCGGCAGTTGGTGCGCGTAACGCCAGATTTCGGTGCCGGTCGCCGCATCGAGTGCGTAGGTGCGCCCGTGCGAGGCAGTCACGTACATCACACCGTTATGCACTACGGGTGTGGTGTTCTGGGCATCCAGCGTTCCCAGCGAAAAAATCCACTTCGGCACCAGCTTGCCGACGTTGGATGTGTTGACCTGGTTCAACTTGCTGTAGCGATTGCCGGTGTAGTTGCCAATGGCCATCAGCCAGTTGTTGGGGTCATTCTGGGCATTCAACAACATCTTGTCGGAGACAAGATCTTGCGCCGCTACGCTGCCGATGAGCGGCGGTGTAATTACCATCGCCGCGCTCGCCAGCAGTCCGAAACAAAGACGCCTGATCGACATTACCGATTCCTCCATGTGGTTCGTTTTGACAACTTGAATGCTGCGGCTGGTGTTTGCGCGTGTCCGCTGCCCGTAATGGACCCGGGCTGCTCGCTCCGCACGATCTTGCCGTAGCAATATTACGCGTGATACCCATTCAGGCGCATGGCGCCCGTCGGATGCGCACCCTTCGATACACACGGCAATTAGCATAAACATGTATTGGTCGTTTGCAAAGCGTAACCTCAAAACGCCGGGCATCTGGCTGGTGTGGCGGCGAGATCACGCGCGCTCTGGAACTGCGTTGATGTTTCTGTAAATACCGCGTCCTTGAAAGTACCGCGCGTCCGGAAGCATGGCACTGATTCAACCAACGGCGCGTGGCAGAAAAATAGCGCACCCAATCGGGGCGCAGCGTGATTTAACCTGGTGCAGGATTGGCCCCTGTGCACATTACGATCGTGTGCACGTATTAAACTGGTGCATTATCACGCCCGTTGCACGATTAAAATCGGCGCAGGATCATTTTCGGTGCAGGCGACTGACATTCGCCGGCAACGGCAGCAACGGTTTCGGCCGCTGCAATGCTTGCGGGAAATTGCAAAGCAACCGTTGACGGAAGACCTCTGACTCGGGAAAACGACATGATCGAAAAACGTCCGTTCGGCCGCACCGGCCATGACAGCACCGTCACGCTGTTCGGCGGTGCCGCCTTCATGAATGGCGCCACGCAGGCGCAGGCCGATGCCACGCTCGAAGTACTGCTGAAATACGGCGTCAACCACATCGACACTGCGCCGCGCTACGGTGATTCGGAACTGCGCATCGGGCCGTGGATGCGCGAGCATCGACAACAGTTTTTTCTTGCCACCAAGACCGGCGAGCGCGACTACCGGTCAGCGCGCGACGGGATCCGCCGCTCGCTCGACCGGCTGCAGGTGGATCACGTCGACCTGCTGCAACTCCACTCGATGGCGCACCCGGATGACTGGGACCAGGTATTCGGTGCGCAAGGCGCGCTGGAAGCCGTGGTCGAAGCGCGCGAGGAGGGGCTGACGCGATTTATCGGCATCACCGGCCACAGCTGGACCATCGCCGCCATGCACCGGCGTTCGCTGGAACGGTTCGACTTCGATTCGGTGTTGATGCCGCTGAACTTCCTGATGTACGAAAACGAACGCTACCGGCGCGGCTTCGAGGAAGTAATCGCAATATGCAGGCAACGCAATGTCGCCGTGCAGACCATCAAGTCCATCGCCCGCGGCCCGTGGGGCGCTGCCCCGAAAAACCGCGACACCTGGTATCAGCCGTTCGAGGAGCAACAGGACATCGACCGTGCCATCCACTGGGTGATGGGCCGCGGCGATGTGTTCATCAACGCCGCTGGCGACATGGACCTGTTGCCCAAGGTGCTCGATGCGGCCAGCCGCTACACGCAGCGGCCCGATGACGCAGCGATGCGCGAGCTGGTGGCCGCGCGCAACGTGAGCCCCATCTTTGGCATCCCGACCTAGGCAAACACCGCGAATACAGGCGCGCCAGACGCGAAACGACGTTGTTTGCTCGACCTAGCCGGGGCGAATGCCGCGCAGCCGCTCGCCGCGCCGGCGGATCAGCTCGAGTGATGTCAGCAGCAGGATCGAAACGAGGATCAGCATGGTGGCGACCGCGAGGATCGTCGGGCTGATCTGTTCGCGAATGCCGGAGAACATCTGCCAGGGAATGGTGCGCTGCTCGTAACTGCCGACGAACAGGATGACCACCACCTCGTCGAACGAGGTGATGAACGCGAACAGGGCGCCGGAAATCACGCCGGGCAGAATCAGCGGCACGATCACCTTGAAGAAGGTGACGGTGGGCGAAGCGCCGAGGTTGTAGGCGGCCCGGACCAGGCTCTGGTCGAAACCGACCAGCGTGGCCGTTACGGTAATCACGACGAACGGCGTGCCGAGCGCGGCGTGCGCCAGGATCACGCCGAGATGCGTGGACGCGAGGCCGATCTTCGAATAGAAGAAATACATGCCCGCGGCCGAAATGATCAGCGGCACGATCATCGGCGAAATCAGGATCGCCATGACGGCGGACTTGTAGGGCATCTGCGAACGGCTCAGCCCCAGCGCACCTATGGTGCCCAGCGTCGTCGCGATGAGTGTTGCAAACACCGCGATGAAGAAACTGTTCTTCACTGCGCCGTGCCAGTTTTCGTTACTGAAAAAATCCTCGTACCACTGCAGCGAATAGCCGGCCGGGTCGAGCGCTAGCATCTCTGGCGTGAAGGTAAAAAACGGCACGGCGTTGAACGACAGCGGAACGATGACGACCAGCGGCGCAATCAGAAAGAAAAAAATCAGGCCGCAGATCAATCTGAAGGCGTAGTACCAGATGCGCTCCAGCGGGCCGGCGTAGGCGGGTAGTGACATCAGTTCATCTTCATGTTGTCGATACCGACAACCTTGTCATAGAGGAAGTACAACACCAGCACCAGCGCGAGCAACACCGAACCCAGCGCTGCAGCCAGCCCCCAGTTGAGCGAACTCGACATGTGATACGCGATGAGATTGCTGATCAGGGTGCCCGAAACGCCGCCGACCAGTGCCGGCGTGATGTAGTAGCCGATGGCGATGATGAACACGAGAATGGCGCCAGCGCCGATACCCGGTACGGTATTGGGCAGGTAAACGCGCAGGAACGCCGTCAGCGGTGTCGCACCCAGTGAGCGTGCCGCGCGGACGTAGCTCGGCGGTATGTTCTTCATCACGCTGTAGAGCGGCAGCACCATGAACGGCAGAAGAATGTGGACCATTGCGATGACGGTGCCGGTCGCGTTGTGAATCATCGCGAGGCGATTGTCGTTGCTGATCAGTCCGAGCATGACCAGGGTGTCGTTGATGACACCTTCTTTCTGTAGCAGGGCGATCCAGGCAGTGGTGCGCACCAGCAGCGATGTCCAGAAGGGCAGCAGCACCAGGATCATCAGCAGGTTGCTGGTGCGTGTGGGCAGTGTCGCCAGCAAATACGAAATCGGATAACCGAGCAGCAGGCACAGGAAGGTAATCAGCCCGCTGAGTTTGAGCGTGCGGACGAAAAGCTGGGTGTAGATCTGCTTGTCTTCCGGCTGACGCACGATCGCACCGTCATCGTCGAATCGCAGGTCCACCGATGCAAGGTAATACGACAGCGTGACCGGCGCGCTCTCACGCTTGAGCAATTGCCAGGTTTCTATTTCCCCCCACTTCTTGTTGATCTTGATGAGCGCGGCCTTGTACGGCCCGGCTTCGAGTCTCGCGGCTTTGCGCGCTGTGCCGCGGAACAGGCTGGTCATGCCGGATTTCTCGTAATTCATGCGCCGGCCGACCTTGACGATGGTGCGTGCTTCCCGGCCTTCCTTGAAATCATCGACGAGGGCGCGGAAAACTTCTTCCGGGGGCAGCTCGCCGCTGGTTTCATCCCAGCTTGCCAGCAGCGGAGCGGTCCGGTGCAGGACCTCGCCCACGATGCGGTTCTCGACGCTGCGAAACAGCATGTCGCCAATGGGCACCAGGAAAAACATCAGGATGAACAAGAACAGCGGCGCAACGAGCAGCAGCGCGCGAAGCCGGTTGCGCCGCTCCGCGCGCGCCAGACTCGTCTTGAGCGGCGTGCCATCCGCGGTGGTCAGCGGTTGCGGGGCTGCGTCCGTAATGTCGGTCTGCATTCGTGAGCGGTCGTGGTGGAGAATCCGGCTGGCTGACGCGACGCCGCGTCAGCCGCCTTTTCCCGAAGCCTAGCTGGCCAGCGAGGCGTTGAATCGCTCGTTCAGGTCGTCGCGGTGGTCGGCCCACCATTCATAGTTGAACAGCAGCGTATTCTTCGCGTTCGCCGGTGCCGTCGGCATGTGCGGCGCCATTTCGATGCCGAGCGTTGCATGTTTGCCGACCAGGGGCGCGGACGAGGCACGGGCCGGTCCGTAGGAAATGTACTTTGCCTGGTCTGCCAGGCGCTGCGAATCGGTGGCGA
>LJTS01000104.1 GCA_001304425.1 Betaproteobacteria bacterium SG8_40 | reverse complement strand
CTCCCGTGCCTCGCAGGACTGCATCATTAAGCGCGCAATCGCGGATCCCAGCCGATCATCTGGCGGGGTGAACGCCCGCCCCAACGGAAACGCAACCAGGCGCATCAGCAGCGCAACCCAACGGTTCGGGAAATTTGCAAAGACGCCGTAAAATGCCTCCTGGATCCGGCATAGCGCGTCCTGCAGTGCCCAGTGAACGAACGGCAGATCGGCCTGGTGCCGCCCGTCGTCCTCGAAACGCTTCAGGGTCGCGGAAGCAAGGTATAACTGGCTGAGTATGTCGCCAAGCCGGCCCGAGAGTTTTTCCTTTCTCTTGAGGTCTCCGCCGAGCACCAGCATCGATACATCGGCGGCAAACGCGAACGCCGCCGACATGCGCGTCAACTGCTGGTAATAGGCCCTGAGTTCCGGTGCCCCGGGCACGCTGATGAGCCTTGCGGCCGTCAGCCCACTGAACAGTGCCCTGGCGAAGTTGCTGAGCACGAATCCCGCATGGCCCCAGAACGCCTGGTCGAACGCCTCGGACGCGCGCGACGGATCCGGCTCACCTGCCGCTGCAATCTCCTTGAGTACGTAGGGATGGCAGCGTATCGCCCCTTGCCCGAAAATCATCATCGTGCGCGTCAGAATGTTGGCACCCTCAACCGTGATGCCGATGGGTATCTGCTGATAGGCGCGGCCCAGGTAGTTACTCGGCCCGAGGCAAATGCCCTTGCCGCCGTGAACGTCCATCGCGTCGTTGACCACCTGACGGCCGCGTTCGGTTGCGTGATATTTCACGATGGCGGAAATCACCGACGGCTTTTCGCCAAGGTCAACCGCGCCGGCGGTCATGCGGCGTGCCGCGTCGATGACGTAGGTATTGCCGCCAATGCGGCCCAGGGCCTCCTCCACTCCTTCGAATTTGCCAATCGGCAACTTGAACTGGCTGCGCACACGCGCATAGGCGCCGGTGGTACGCGCGGCGATCTTGGCCATTCCGGCACTCGACGAGGGAAGCGAAATGGACCGGCCCGCCGCGAGCGATTCCATCAGCATGCGCCAGCCCTGACCGACATAAGGCTGGCCGCCGATCACCCAGTCCATCGGAATGAATACGTCTTCGCCGGAATTCGGGCCGTTCATGAACGACGCATTGAGCGGGAAATGCCGCCTACCGATGTTCACTCCCGGGTGCGTGGTCGGAATGAGCGCCAGCGTAATGCCGATGTCACGCTCATCACCCAGCAATCCATCCGGGTCATACAGCTTGAAGGCGAGCCCCAGCAGGGTCGCGACCGGGCCGAGCGTGATGTAGCGCTTCTCCCACGTCACCCGCATCCCGAGCACCTCTCTGCCTTCGTGCATGCCCTTGCAGACGATGCCGTAATCGGGAATACCGCCAGCATCTGAGCCGGCGTCCGGGCTGGTCAGCGCAAAGCAGGGCATTTCTTCGCCTCGCGCCAGACGCGGCAAATAATGATTCTTCTGTTCAGCGGTGCCGTAGTGCAGAAGCAGCTCGGCCGGTCCCAGCGAATTGGGGACCATCACCGTTACGCAAGCCGTTGCGTTGCGCGTGGCAAGCTTCTGAACGACCTGCGAATGAGCATAGGCCGAGAAACCAAGGCCGCCGTACTCCTTCGGGATGATCATTCCAAGGAAGCCCTGGTCCTTGATGAAACGCCAGACCTCTTCGGGCAAATCATTCAGCTCATGCGTGATTTGCCAGTCGTCGCACAAACGGCACAGTTCTTCGGTCGGGCCATCGAGAAACGCCTGCTCTTCGTCGGTCAGCCGTGGTTGCGGCGTGGCCAGCAATCGTTCCCACGATGGCTTGCCGCTGAACAATTCCCCGTCCCACCAGACCGTGCCTGCATCCAGTGCTTCCTGCTCGGTTTGGGACACCTGTGGCAATGCCGCACGAAACCACTTCAGCAAACGGTCCGACAAGAAACTTCGGCGCAACCCGGGAACGCCAATGACGATCGCGGCGGCGAGAAACACGGCCCACAAGAACGCGCTTGCGATACTGCCGATGCCCGACCACAGGTCGAGGGCAAACAGAAAAAGCGCGGCACCGGCAATCCAGCCAAATCGGTTGACCCTGAAATACGCCAGGCCCCAAACCACCGCAATCGCGCAAGCCACCCAGATGAAAGCACTCATTTCGCTTACCCTTCTTTCGCCCGTCTTTCAGCAACAACGACGCTTGTTGTCTCGGCGCCGCATCCGGCCTCCCCGCCGCGCATCGGTTCGAAGACGATCCCGCTGAAATCGATCGGCCAGAGAGCCAGGCAACCGGCGCCCGCCCCAGAGCGGTCGTGTTTCGCGCGGGGTGGAAACAATCGTGACCGCCGGTTCCACCAGCTTCGCGAAAACAATCACCCCGGCCGCATCTAGAATTGCACTTCCTCGAGTTCGAGAACGCTGTCGGCGCCAGCCATGATCTGTGCCTTGTAAGCCTGCGCCAATGGAAGCACGTGTTCGGCGTAAAAACGCGCCGTTCCAAGCTTGCTGCGATAGAAATCAAAGCTCTCGGCATTGTCGTCCAGGCGCCCCCTGGAAATCAGTGCCGCTTTCGCCATCAGCCAACCTCCAGCAACCGTGCCGAACAGTTTGAGCAAGGGCACCGCGCCCGCGGAAGCTGCCTTGACGTTGTGCGGATAGGTTTCCACCATCCATTCGACACTCGCCGACAGCGCCTCGATGCCTTCATTGAGATTACGCCGGATAATGGACAACACCGGATGCCTTGCTGCCTTGGCGAGTTCTGCATCAAGGGTTCGCATGTGGTCGATGAAGGCGCGCGCGGTGGCACCTTTTTCGTAGGCAATCTTGCGACCCATAAGGTCATTGGCCTGAATGCCGGTGGTACCTTCGTACAAGGTCGTGATGCGCGCATCCCGCAAGTACTGCGCAGCGCCGGTTTCCTCGACGAAACCCATGCCGCCGTGGATCTGCACGCCCAGCGAAGCAATTTCGATCGACTGCTCGGTACACCAACCCTTGACCACCGGAGTCAGCAAATCAAACAGATTCTGGTTTTTCTCCCGTTCGCCCGCGTCAGGATGGAGCAGCGCCATATCTAGATGCGCGGAAGCCTGCACCGCGAGCGCGCGCATCGCCTCCGTTTGCGCCTTCATGCTCATCAGCATGCGCCTGACGTCGGGGTGATGAATGATGGTGACGCGCTCTCCGGACTTAACGCCCGCCTCACGTCCCTGAACACGCTCCTTTGCGAACGCGAGTGCGCGCTGGTATGCGCGGTCAGCAATCGCTACGCCTTCGACGCCAACCTCCAGCCGGGCGAAATTCATCATCGTGAACATGTAGTGCAATCCACGGTTCTCCTCGCCTACCAGATAGCCGATGGCACCCTCGCCATCGCCATACGCCATCACACAGGTAGGACTCGCATGAATGCCGAGCTTGTGTTCGATCGAAACGCATTTCACGTCATTGCGTGCGCCCAGGCTGCCATCACCATTGACCAGAAACTTCGGTACGATGAAAAGCGAAATACCCTTGACGCCCTCAGGCGCATCCGGTGTGCGGGCAAGGACCAGGTGGATGATGTTTTCCGCCATCGTGTGCTCGCCCCAGGTGATAAATATCTTGGTCCCGGAAATGCGGTAATGATCACCTTCGGGCACGGCACGCGAACGCACCGCCGACAAATCGGAACCCGCCTGCGGTTCTGTCAGGTTCATGGTGCCGGACCATTTGCCCGATACGAGGTTCGGCAGATACGTCGCCTGCTGCTCGGGTGTGCCGTGGCGCTTGATGGCTTGTACCGCGCCGGTGGTTAGCATCGGACAAAGCGCAAACGACATACATGCGGCGTTCCACATTTCCGCAGTCAGCGTCGAAACCACGTGCGGCAAACCCTGACCACCCCATTGCGGATCATTGGCAAGCGATCCCCACCCGGCTTCACAAAACTGAGTGTACGCCTCCGCAAACCCCGGCGCCGGCGTCACAACGTGTTCCTTCAATACCGCGCCGTGCTGGTCTCCCGGCCAGTTCAACGGGTCGAGGACACCAGTCGCAAACTTGCCCGCTTCTTCAATGACCGCGTCCACCAGGTCCGGCGTCGCTTCCTCGCATCCCGGCAATTGGGCAATCTGCTCCAGACCCACCAGTTCCTTGACAACGAACTGCATGTCGTTGACTGGCGCTGAATATGTCGACATTCGTGTTTCTCCCCGGACGTCACCGGTATGTGGTTAATCAGAGCGCCTCGGTCAATTGCGGAACGGCGTCGAACAGATCGCCCACCAGTCCGTAATCGGCAATCTGGAAAATGGGCGCCTCTTCGTCCTTGTTGATGGCAACGATCACCTTGCTGTCCTTCATGCCCGCAAGGTGCTGAATGGCGCCGGAAATACCGACCGCGATGTACAGTTCGGGCGCAACGATCTTGCCGGTCTGCCCAACCTGATAGTCGTTGGGAACGAAACCCGAGTCGACGGCCGCCCTTGAAGCGCCCACTGCCGCACCGAGCTTGTCGGCCAGCTTTTCCAGAATCGCAAAGTTTTCCCCGCTTCCCATGCCGCGGCCACCAGATACGATCACACGCGCGGCCGTGAGTTCCGGGCGAGCCGATTCGGTCAGTTCCTGGCTAACGAGACGGGACAGACCTGCGTCCGGGCCTGCGGCAACGGCTTCCACCGCCCCGGAACCACCTTCAGCCGCAACCGGATCGAAACCGGTCGTGCGCACGGTGATGACCTTGATCGCATCCGATGACTGCACCGTCGCAAGCGCATTACCGGCATAAATCGGCCGCACGAACGTATCGGCCGACTCGACACCGACGATGTCGGATATCTGCGCCACGTCGAGCAACGCAGCGATCCTCGGCATCACGTTCTTGCCGAAGCTGGTCGCCGGCGCAAGCACATGGGTGTAGTCGGAAGCCATGGGCACAACGAGGGCCGCAAGATTCTCTGCGATCGGATGCGCGTAGTGCGCGGCGTCCGCCACCAACGTTTTCGTCACGCCCGACACCTTGGCCGCAGCCTCGCCGGCACTCGAGCACTCGTGCCCCGCGACCAGCACGTGGATATCATCTCCGAGCGCCTTCGCTGCGGCCACCGTATTCAGCACCGCCGGCTTGATCGCGCCATTGTCGTGTTCCGCAATTACCAGAATCGCCATCAGATCACCTTCGCTTCGTTCTTGAGTTTTTCAACCAGCTCTTCTACCGACTTGACCTTCTGCCCCGCGCTCCGCTTCGGCGGCTCGGTCACCTTGATGGTCTTGAGCCGCGGCGTGACATCTACCTCGAGCGCTTCCGGCGACAGTTTTTCCAGCGATTTCTTCTTTGCCTTCATGATGTTCGGCAAAGTCACGTAGCGTGGCTCGTTCAGCCGGAGATCGGTGGTGACGACTGCGGGGAGCTTGACCGCCAGCGTTTCGAGGCCGCCGTCGATTTCACGAGTCACTTTCGCGCTGCCGGCCTCCAACTCGACCTTGGACGCGAACGTAGCCTGCGACCAGCCGAGCAGCGCGGCCAGCATCTGGCCGGTCTGGTTGAAATCATCGTCGATCGCCTGCTTTCCCATGATCACCAGCTGCGGCTGCTCCTTGCCGACGAGCTTTTCCAGCACGCGTGCGACCGCCAGCGGCTGGGTTTCAACCGGGGTTTCAACGAGTATCGCCCGGTCCGCGCCAAGGGCCAGTGCCGTGCGTAATGTCTCCTGGCACGCAATCGTTCCGATCGACACGGCGATGATCTCTTCGACCACACCGCCCTCCTTGAGCCGCACTGCTTCCTCAACGGCGATTTCATCGAAGGGGTTCATCGACATTTTCACATTCGCCGTCTCGACGCCGCTGCCGTCCGATTTCACCCGGACCTTGACGTTGTAATCCACCACCCGCTTCACCGGAACCAGAACCTTCATGTTTTTACCTTAATCCTGTTTTGTCGAAAAACATGCAAGTTTACCGCAGCGCAGCACACCTGCATCCCCTCATCCATACCTCGTCGCCACCGGCCCAAGTGAATTCGCCGGTATCTCAGACGCGGCGTGCCGAATCGCGCAGCACGCCTTTCTGGATCTTTCCGGTCGACGTCTTCGGAAGAGCGCCGAACACCACCTGTTTCGGGCGCTTGAAACCCGCCAGCCGTTCTTTACAAAAAGCGAGAAGATCCTCGGCCGAGACCGGTGGCGCCGACTCCTTGAGCGTGACGAATGCGCACGGCACCTCACCCCATTTGTCATCCGGCTTGGCAACGACGGCAGCCTCGAGCACGGACGGATGGGAATAAAGGACATCCTCGATCTCGATGGTGGAAATATTCTCCCCGCCGGAAATAATGACGTCCTTGGAGCGATCCTTGATCTTGACGTAACCATTCTTGTCGACGACGGCCAGATCACCGGTGTGGAACCAGCCGCCGGCAAAGGCCTGATGCGTCGCCTCCGGATTCTTGAGGTAGCCCTTCATCGTGATGTTGCCGCGGAAAAATATCTCGCCCATCGTCTCTCCGTCGCGGGGAACGGGATCCAGCGTGTCCGGGTCGAGAACTTCCATGCGCTCCTGAGTGACGTACCGCACGCCTTGCCTGCCGTTGAGACTTGCGCGTGCATCAACCGGCAATGCATCCCATTCGGGGTGCTTCGCGCAAACCGAGGCCGGCCCGTAGACTTCGGTCAGGCCGTACACATGAGTCAGGTCCACACCAATACGCTCCGCGCCCTCGATCACCGCCTGTGGCGGCGCGGCGCCCGCGATCATCGCCTTGACGCGATGGTCGATACCCTCGCGAAGATCCGCCGGCGCGTTGATCAGCATGTTATGCACGATAGGGGCTCCGCAAAAATGCGAAACGCGATGCCGCCTTATCAGATCGAAGATGACCGCCGGCTCCACGCGCCGCATGCACACACTGGTTCCGGCGACGGCGGCGAGCGTCCACGGAAAACACCAGCCGTTGCAATGAAACATCGGCAGTGTCCAGAGATACACAGGGAAATGGGGCATTGCCCAGGTGACAATGTTTCCCATCGCGTTCAGATAGGCACCGCGGTGGTGGGTCACCACCCCCTTGGGATCGCCGGTGGTACCGGATGTATATGAAAGCGCAATTGCATTCCATTCGTCGCCCGGCAATTCCCAGTCGAAGTCCTCCGCGCCGGACTTCAGGAAGGCCTCGTATTCGAAATTCCCCAGGCGCTCGCCACCGCCCCCGGCAGCATCATCGATGTCGATGACCAGCGGAGGCCGGTCGAGTAATTCGAGCGCGGGCCCGATAACGGCGGAAAACTCGGTATCGGTAATCAGGACCTTCGCTTCCCCGTGCGCCAGCATGAAGGCGATCGCCCTGGCATCCAGGCGCGTGTTGAGTGCGTTGATCACAGCGCCCGCCATCGGGATGCCGTAATGCGCCTCGAACATGGCCGGGGTATTCGGCGCCATGACGGCCACGGTATCTCCAGCTCCGACGCCTTGTTGCGCGAGTGCGGCTGCGAGGCGCCGGCAACGCCGGTAGGTTTGCGCCCAGGTTCGCTGTACGTCGCCGTATATAACGGCGCTTCGATCGGGGTAGACATCGGCAGCCCAGGAGATAAACGAAAGTGGCGAAAGCGGGGCGAAATTGCCCCGGTTCTTGTCCAGCCCCGAGTCAAACATGTCGTTGCGGCTCATTGAACAACCATTCTTCAGGATTGAGAAAAGTGATACGGCCGAAAGCCCGGCGTGACGGCATGAAAATCGCGTCAATGATAGCGGATGCCTGCATTCAGGGCTCTTCTATTGCGCCGCACAAGATCTAGAATTGCTTGGAAGAAAGATCTACATCTATTTGTTTATTATGTCTTTTTCGTTCTTACAATTGCACGGGAACCAGCCCTCCTCCGGCTCATGGCGTTAACCATACCTCCCACCACAAAGCCGTCTTTTGGCCAACTTCGCCAATTGGCAACCGCTCTACGGGTAGACGGCCATGATGCCTGAACGGGCCAGCCGGACTTTCATCTGCAGCGTGCTGTTCCTCGATATCGTCGAATACTCGCGCAAGCCAGTGGCTGAGCAGATCAGACTGAAAGATCGCTTCAACGCGCTGATTGCGTCAGCCATACAGGAGATACCACCGGCAGACCGGATTATTCTCGATACCGGTGACGGTGTCGCCATCAACTTCCTCGGCGACCCCGAAGACGCCCTCTTCGTCGCGATGAGCCTGCGCGATGCGTTCGCGCCGGACATCAACGAGCCAGCGCAAGTGCCGGCGCGGATTGGCATCAACCTCGGGCCGGTGCGCCTGGTCCGCGACCTGAACTCCCGCCCCAACATCATTGGCGACGGCATCAACGTCGCCCAACGCGTGATGGCATTCGCCGACGCCGGCCAGATCCTGGTGTCACGTTCCTACTACGAGATCGTGTCCCACATCTCGGAAGCTTACTCCAGGCTGTTCTCCTACGAGGGTTCGCGCACCGACAAGCACGTGCGCGAACACGAAGTCTACAGCGTGGGCTACTCCTCGCAAGGCGATGCGGTCAGGACATCCTCAGGCCGGATGCGCCGCCCCAACCGCCCGATCATGGGCAGTGAAACGCAAGGATCGGCGACTGCGCAAGTCACGCGATCGCTGAAACACGTGGAACGCTGGCTCGCCA
>LJTS01000103.1 GCA_001304425.1 Betaproteobacteria bacterium SG8_40 | reverse complement strand
TGGAGGAGATGCTGCGCCTTGCCGACAGCGCCGGGGTCCAGGTGCTTGGGGTCGTCAAGGGCCGCCGGCAGCGTCCGGACGCTGCCACTTTCGCCGGTAAGGGAAAGGTCGAGGAACTGGCCGCGCTGGTTTCCGCCCAGCAGGCCAACCTGGTGATCTTCAACCACGACCTGTCGCCGGCCCAGCAGCGTAACCTCGAACAACGCACCCATGTCAGGGTCGTCGACCGCACCAGTCTGATCCTGGATATTTTTGCCCAGCGGGCCCGAAGCCATGAGGGCAAGCTGCAAGTCGAACTGGCGCAACTCGACCATCTCGCGACACGCCTGGTTCGAGGCTGGACGCACCTGGAGCGGCAAAAAGGCGGTATCGGCTTGCGCGGCCCCGGTGAAACGCAGTTGGAGACCGACCGGCGACTGCTTGCGAAACGGGTGCGGGTCCTGCGAAGTAAGCTGGAGGCCGTAAGCCGCCAGCGCATGACGCAGCGCCGGGCGCGTTCACGCGGCAACACCTTGTCCGTTTCTCTGGTGGGATACACCAATGCCGGCAAGTCGACACTGTTCAACCGGCTCACGCGCGGCGATGCTTATGCGGCCGACCAGTTGTTCGCGACCCTCGATACCACTTCGCGGCGCCTGGGCACGACGGGCAACAGGACGATTGTCCTGTCCGACACCGTCGGCTTTATCAGGGACTTGCCGCACACGCTGGTTGCGGCATTTCGCGCGACGCTCGAGGAAACGGTAAGAGCGGACCTCCTGCTGCACGTCGTAGATGCCGCAAGCCCGGTCCGCGACTCGCAAATCGCGCAGGTGAACAAGGTCCTGGCCGATATTGGTGCCGATCGTGTTCCGCAGATCATCGTCTATAACAAGATCGATCTGGCCGGTTTGCCGCCCGGGGTCGAGAGAGATGCGTGTGGTAAAATCCGCGCCGTCCGAGTGAGTGCGGCAACCGGCGCCGGAATCGCCGAGTTGCGCGCACTCTACAATGAGTTTCAAAGTGCCACTGAGCCGGTAACATCGCTCGCGTTGGCTTGAATCCAGCAGTTTTCCCGAATCGAGAAATCAGCTTATGTCAATGAATGATCCGCAATGGGGGCGCCGGGGTAACGAAGGCCCTCCAGACCTGGACGAGTTGTGGCGCCGCTTCAACCAGAGACTGAACTCGCTGTTCGGCGGACGCGGTGGACGTGGCGGCGGGCAGAGCGCCGGCGCAGGCCGTCCGGCGGGGGGGCTTGGCGTGATCTTGATTCTGATCGTGCTTATTTGGGCAGCGAGCGGAATCTACATCGTCGATGCGAGTGAGCGCGGCGTTGTGCTGCGCTTCGGGAAGTATCTCGAGACGAATCTGCCGGGGCCGCACTGGCACATCCCGTGGCCGATCGAAAGCGTTGAAATCGTCAACGTGTCCGAAGTCCACACGGTGGAAGTCGGCTATCGCAACAACGTTCGCACCAAGGTCCCGTCGGAGTCGCTGATGCTGACCGACGACGAGAATATCGTCGATCTGCAGTTCGCGGTGCAATACATTCGCGCCAACCCGGAAGACTATCTGTTCTACGACCGTCAGCCGGATGAGTCGGTCAAGCAGGTGGCCGAGTCGGCAATCCGCGAGATCGTCGGCAAGAGCAAGATGGATTTCGTTTTGTACGAGGGCCGCGAAGAGATTGCAGTCAATGCGCGGGAGTTGATGCAAAAGGTTCTGGACCGCTATAAGACCGGCATCACCGTCAGCCAGGTGACGATGCAGAATGCGCAGCCGCCCGAGGAAGTGCAGGCAGCGTTCGACGATGCGGTTAAGGCCAATCAGGACCGGGAACGGCAGAAGAATGAAGGTCAGGCGTACTACAACGATGTCGTGCCGAAAGCGCAAGGTACCGCTGCACGACTGGAGCAGGAAGCCGAAGCCTACAAGCAGCGGGTGGTGGCCGCCGCCGAAGGTGAGGCTTCCCGTTTCACGCAGATCCTGACCGAGTATCGCAAGGCACCACGCGTTACGCGCGACCGTTTGTATCTGGACGCGATGCAAGAGGTGTTGTCGAATACGACGAAAGTGGTCATCGACCAGAAGGCGAACAGCAATCTGCTGTTCCTGCCGCTGGACAAGCTGATGCAGGCGGCAGCCGCGACTGTTGAAGGGCAAACTGCGGGCGTCGGCGAAGTCAGCGGTACAAACTCGACCATGCCCAGTGAGAGCAGCCGTACGCGCGAGGCTTTCCGCAGCCGTAACCGGGAGACGAGATGAAAGCGTCAGTAACCGTTGTGTTGATCGCGATTGTCGTCGCGCTCGTCGTGGCCAGCATGTCACTGTTCACGGTTGATCAGCGGCAGCAGGCGATTGTCTTCAGGCTTGGTGAGGTCGTGAGCATCAAGACCGAACCCGGCTTGTACTGGAAGCTTCCGCTGATCGAGGACATCCGGTACTTCGACATCCGCATACACACCGTCGATACCGAAGAGCCGGAGCGTTTTCTCACATCAGAGAAGAAGAACGTACTGGTCGACTCGTACGTGAAATGGCGCATCTCCTCAGTGGAACAGTATTACGTCAGTGTCGGCGGCGATGAGCGGCGTGCGCGCGACCGGCTCAACAAGACGGTTAATGACAGCCTGCGAGCCGAATTCGGCAAGCGCACGGTGTATCAGGTGATTTCCGGGGAGCGCGATGAAATCATCGAGTTGATGCGCGAGAAGGTCGACGACGATGCGCGCAAGATCGGCGTCGAGGTTCTCGATGTCAGGCTCAAGCGCGTCGACCTGACCAAGGAAATTAGCGATGCCGTCTATCGCCGAATGGAGGCCGAGCGCAAGCGGGTTGCGAACGAGCTGAGGTCAACGGGTTTTGCGGAATCGGAAAAAATCAGGGCCGATGCTGATCGCGAACGCGAGGTGATCATCGCCAAGGCGTATCGCGACGCGCAACAGGTCAAGGGCTCGGGAGATGCACAGGCTGCGGCGATTTATGCGCGGGCTTTCGAGCGCGACCCCGAGTTCTACTCCTACTACCGTAGCCTTGATGCGTATCGCGAGACTTTCAGGAACAAAGGCGACCTGCTGATCCTCGAGCCTGACTCGGACTTCTTCAAGTACATGCAGGCCCCGAGTGGCCGGTGATCGCGGATCGACAACGCGCGCGGCGGCTGCGGGCGGCGACGCCTAGGCGCAGAACATAATGGAGGCCTACTGGGGCAGTCTGCTCGCGGCCTTTGCCCTCATGCTGGTGCTCGAAGGGCTGCTGCCGTTTCTGTCCCCTGGCGGCTGGCGGGCGCTTTTCCGGCGCTTTCTTGAACTCACGGATGGGCAAATCCGCTTTGTCGGACTGACGTCCATGATTCTGGGGTTGCTGCTACTCTTGCTGACGACCTAGCTGTTGACCGATCCTGCACAAGAATAGACGTTTGCTGAAAGAGGCTGCCGTGAGGTTGCCCCGTTGCCGATACCCATGACACAAAAGTGGCTGCTGCCCGAATACATTGACGACATCCTGCCCGGCGAGGCCTGGCGGATAGAGCGTCTGCGCCGCCGTGTGCTCGACCTGTTCTCGGTCAGTGGCTATGAGCTGGTGATTCCGCCGCTGGTGGAATACCTCGATTCACTGCTGACCGGATCGGGACATGACCTCGGTTTGCGTACCTTCAAGCTGGTCGATCAGTTATCGGGGCGTACGCTCGGCTTGCGAGCGGACATTACGCCACAGGCGTCGCGCATCGATGCGCACCTCCTCAATCGGAAGGGCATTACCCGCCTGTGCTATTCGGGAAGCGTGGTGCATACGCTGCCCTCCGGCATCCTGAAAACGCGGGAGCCGCTGCAAATCGGGGCAGAGATCTACGGACATGCCGGTGTCGAAAGCGACGTCGAGATCCAGCTTCTGATGCTTCGTGCACTGGCCCTCGCCGGCGTGGACAACGTGCATCTGGATCTGGGGCACGTGGCGATATTTCGCTCGATCATCCAGTGGGCACGGATCGAACGGGAGTCGGAGGCGGAGTTGTTCCGTGTGCTTCAGACCAAGGATGTGCCGGCATTGCATGCGCTGACCGAGCCTTTGCCGGCCGAAGCGCGCGCTGCGCTGCGGTCCTTGCCGGAACTGTATGGCGGCGTCGAGGTACTGGATGTCGCGCGCAGGAAATTACCGAACCTCCCGGAACTCGCGAGTTGCCTTGACACCCTCGACTTCCTCGCCGAGCAGTTATCGGACGACGTCGGGGAATTGTGTGTTGACCTGGCGGAGTTGCGCGGCTATCACTACCACAGTGGCGCGGTATTCGCTGCCTACGTGCCCGGCCAGACCGACGCGATTGCCAGAGGCGGACGCTACGACGAGATTGGCAAGGCGTTCGGCCGGGCCCGCCCGGCGACGGGATTCAGCATCGATTTGCGCGATCTGGCCGGTTTGCAGACGGACCGCTCCGCGGGCAAACGTATCATGGCCCCGTACCGGCGGGACGACGCGGCGTTGCAGGCAGCGATACAGTCTTTGCGCGAAGCGGGCAATGTCGTCATTACCGACTTGCCCGGCCACGAGTCCAACAGGAAAGAATTGGGCTGCGAGAGCGAGCTGGTGTTTCGCGGTGGCGCCTGGCAAGTCGTGGCGAGCGAGCAATAGCGCCCCGCAATCAATCGTTTAGTCACTCACAGATCAGATCAGGAAAAGATGGCAAGCAACGTCGTGGTAGTCGGCACCCAGTGGGGTGACGAGGGCAAGGGCAAGGTGGTCGACTGGCTGACCGGGCACGCCCATGGTGTGGTGCGTTTTCAGGGCGGACACAACGCCGGGCACACGCTGGTTATTGGCACGGTCAAAACGGTGTTGCACCTTATTCCTTCCGGAATATTGCACGCGGACGTTCACTGCTTCATCGGCAACGGCGTCGTTGTATCGCCGCACGCGCTTCTCGACGAGGTGGATACGCTCGAGCGCGCCGGCGTCGATGTCGACGGGAGAATCAGTGTGAGCGAAGCGTGCCCTGTCATCCTGCCATCGCACATTGCGCTCGATCGCGCACGTGAATCGGCCAAGGGCGAGGGAAAGATCGGCACCACCGGCAGGGGCATCGGCCCGGCGTACGAAGACAAGGCGGCGCGACGCGGTATCCGGCTGCAGGATCTGTTTTTCCGGGAACGGCTGGCAGCGAAGCTGGGCGAGATGCTCGACTTCCACAATTTCGTGCTGAAGAATTATTTTTCCGCCGACACGGTTGATTTTCAGCAGACGCTGGAAGAGATGCTGCAGCTGGCCGAGCGTATACGGCCGATGCTCGGCGATGTGCCGCGCATGTTGTTCGATGCTAACGCCCGCGGCGAGAATCTGCTGTTCGAAGGCGCCCAGGGGACACTGCTCGATATCGACCACGGGACCTACCCGTTCGTCACGTCGAGCAATTGTGTGGCCGGTGCGGCTTCCGCTGGTTGTGGCGTTGGCCCGCAGATGCTGCACTACGTGCTGGGTATTACCAAAGCCTACACGACGCGGGTTGGCAGCGGCCCGTTTCCGACCGAGTTGGAAAACGAGATCGGCCGCCACCTGGCGACCCGCGGCAACGAGTTTGGTGCCACCACGGGACGCGCACGCCGGGTTGGCTGGTTCGACGCGGCGGCTTTGCGTCGGTCCATCCAGATCAACGGTGTGTCCGGCCTGTGCGTCACCAAGCTCGATGTGCTCGACGGCGTTGAGACGCTGCAAATCGGCATTGGCTATCGAAGCGGCGAGGAGCGGCTCGACATTCTGCCCGTGGGCGCGGAGTCGCTCGCGCAGTGTGAGCCCGAGTACGAGGAAATTCCCGGCTGGTCCGAGAGCACGGTGGGTGTGCGCGACTACGATGGCTTGCCCGAGAACGCCAGGCGCTATCTGCGCCGCATCGAGGAAATCTGTGGCGTACCGATTGACCTGATATCTACCGGCCCGGACCGCGACGAAACCATCGTTTTGAGGCATCCGTTCAAAGCCAATGGTTGAAACCGGGCCCCTTCCTGCCGGGAAACCAGCCGGGGAGCGATGCGTCTTGATGAGACCGGGCACGATGGCGCCGGTTAGTCCGGACCCGATCAGTCTGGACCTGACCGGTAATGGTGCCGAGAAGAGGACTCGAACCTCCACAGTGTTGCCACTACTGGCACCTGAAGCCAGCGCGTCTACCAATTCCGCCATCTCGGCACGGAGGGCGCAGAATGTAACGGGCGCCGCCGCAGTTGTCAACGAACCCGGCTTCCACGCGCCGGGGGCGGGCGGTTCGCAAAACCCGTTGTGTCCGATGTCTGTTGCCTGAATGAAGCGTACACGGAAGAAAGATTCGATTGCTCGCGGCGCGAAAGCAGCGTCGGTGCGTGACCAGGACCCTTTCCTCGAGCGCGAGCGCCAGCGTTACGCGGAGCCGCTTCCGAGCCGGGAATTCATCCTGCAGACCTTGGAGGGGCTCGGCGTGCCGGTGTCCGAGGCGCGTCTGCTCCAATTGCTGGAGATCAGGCCGGACGAAGAGAAATTGATGGCGCGGCGCCTGGCGGCGATGGAGCGCGACGGCCAGCTGATCCGCAATCGCCGCAATGCCATCTGCGTGGTCGACAAGATTGACCTGGTTTCGGGCCGCGTCCAGGGGCATCCAGACGGTTTCGGTTTTCTGATTCCGGACGACGGCGGCGACGATTTGTTCCTGAACACGGCGCAGATGTCCGGAGTGCTGCATGGCGACCGGGTTCTGGCGCGGCCCGGCGCGGTCGGACCCCGTGGCTCGCGCGAGGCGTCGATCGTCGAAGTTCTGGAGCGCGCCAATCAGACGCTGGTTGGCCGTTATCTGGAGAAACGCGGCATCGGTGTTGTCGTGCCGGAGCAAAAACGCATCAGCCAGGATTTGCTGGTACCGGCAAAGTCGCGCCGCGGCGCCAAGCCTGGCCAGGTCGTGGTGGCCGAGATCGTTGAACAGCCGAACCGGCACGCCCAGCCCATCGGGCGCATTGTCGAGATTCTCGGTGATTACACCGACCCGGGCATGGAGATCGAGATCGCGCTGCGCAAGCACCAGCTTCCGCACAAGTTCGGCCGCGAAGCGCAAGCACACACAGCGAAACTGCCGGCAAGCGTGACAGCCGGTGATCTGAAAGGCCGCACCGATATTCGCCACTTGCCGCTGGTCACCATCGACGACGAAACCGCGCGCGACTTCGACGATGCCGTGTTTTGCGAACCGCACCGGGGCGGCTATCGGTTGTGGGTCGCCATTGCAGACGTCAGCCATTACGTCAAGGCCGGGGACGCGCTCGATCAGGAGGCGCGGTCGCGGGGCAACTCCGTATACTTTCCGCGCCGGGTCATTCCCATGCTCCCCGAGGCCCTGTCCAACGAGCTTTGTTCGCTTAATCCCGAAGTGGACCGGCTGTGTATGGTCAGCGAGATGGAAATCGGCGCCAAGGGCCAGCTCAAGCGCTATCAGTTCTACCCGGGAGTGATGCATTCGAAGGCGAGGTTGACCTATACGACGGTTGCCGACGCGCTGGAGCATCCAGCCGGCAAGGCGGCGCGTTCGATCAAGGCGCTGCTCCCGCATCTGGAGAATCTGAAAGGGCTCTACGAAGTGCTGGCACAGGCCCGCAGCCGCCGGGGCGCCATCGAGTTCGAGACGATTCAGACCAAGATGCACTTCGACGAGCACGGCAAGATCGACCGGATCACGCCGGTTGTCCGCAATGTCGCGCACCGCATCATCGAGGAGTGCATGTTGTGCGCCAATGTCAGCGCCTCCGATTTTCTGCAAACGCATGAGCACCCGTTGTTGTACCGTGTCCATGGGGGGCCGACGCCGCAGAAGCTGCTGGCCTTGCGCCAGTTTCTCGGTGAATTCGGGCTGCAGTTGTCCGGCGGAGACGAGCCGAAGGCCGGGGATTACGCCAGTCTGTTGCTCGGTATCCGCGAACGGCCGGATGCCCAGCTATTGCAGACGGTGTTGCTCAGGTCGTTGCAGCAAGCGGTCTACAGTCCGGAAAACGAGGGCCACTTCGGCCTCGCCTACGAGTCGTACACGCATTTCACGTCGCCGATACGGCGATACCCGGACCTGCTGATTCACCGTTCGATCAAGGCGGCGCTGGCATCGAAGAAGTATTCGCCCGGAGACTGGCATGATGTCGCGCGCCATTGCTCGGAGACCGAACGCCGGGCGGACGAAGCAACGCGTGACGTTGAATCCTGGCTCAAGAGCTATTACATGCAGGATCGCATCGGGGAAGGCTTTGAAGGCACCATCAGCTCGGTGACGGGTTTTGGGGTTTTCGTGGCTCTCGACAGCGTCTATGTCGAGGGCCTGATTCACATTTCGGAGCTTGGCTCGGATTATTTTCATTTCGACGCGGCGCGCCACCAGTTGCTGGGTGAGCGCACCGGAACCCGCTACCGTCTGGGGGACCGTGTCACGGTGGAACTGGTGCGGGTCGACCTCGAACAGGCGCGCATCGATTTCACGCTCGCGGGAGAACCGCCGCGCAAGGCCCGCCGGCGGCGGCGCTGATGACGCAGCACGAAGCCGTTTACGGCTTTCACGCGGTCACCGCCCGCATCCGGCATCGGGCCGATTCTGTCATTCGCGTCCTGGTGGATCGTAATCGTCACGACCCGCGGCT
>LJTS01000102.1 GCA_001304425.1 Betaproteobacteria bacterium SG8_40 | reverse complement strand
CGGGTGCACCAGGCCGATCTGCATCACCATCAGCACCAGTATCCCGAACCAGATCGCCTTGTCGCTGTAGCCGAGCCCCCACAGGTCGAGCCCCATCACCGCGGGAAACACGACCGGTATAGTCAGGATCACCGCTGACAATTCGTCCATGAAAAAACCCAGCACGATGTACAGCGCGATGATGCTCGCGACAATCGTCAGCGGCGACCATTCGAGACCGGTGACCCAGTCTGACAGGTGCGTCGGCATCTGCGACAAGGCGAGTGCGCCGTTGAGCATGTCGGCACCGACGAAGATCAGAAAGATCATGCCGGTGGTTTCGGCGGTACCGAACAGGCAAGCGCGGAATGTTTTCCAGTTCAGTTCGTTGCGCAGCAGCGCGGCGAAGAAGGTCCCGGCGGCGCCAACGGCCGCACCCTCGGTTGGCGTGAACAGGCCGGCGTAGATGCCGCCGAACACGATCGCGAACACCGCGGCGACCGGCCACACCTCGAACAATGCCGTGATGCGTTCTTCGATGCTGTGGCGCGGCTGCGAAGGCGCGAGGTCGGGCCGCATGCGAACCGTGATCCAGATCACCAGGCAGTAGCCGAGCGTGGCGATCAGACCCGGAACGAACGCCGCCAGAAAAAGCTTGGCGATGTTCTGTTCGGTGAGGATGGCGTAGACCACCAGCGGCACAGACGGCGGGATCAGGATGCCCAGCGTGCCGCCGACCGCAAGCGTGGCGGTCGCGAGCCGGCCCGAATACTGATGACGGCGCATTTCCGGCAGTGCCACCTGCGACAGCGTTGCGGCGGTGGCGACGGATGAGCCGCACACTGCACCGAATGCCGCGCACGCGTAGATCGAAGCCATCGCCATCCCGCCGCGAAAATGCCCCACCAGCGAATTGGCGAACCGGAACAGCGCGCGCGACAGGCCGCCCTGGGTCGCAAACTGTCCCATCAGAATAAACAGCGGAATCACCGACAGGTCGTAAACGGAGAAGCGCGCGAAGGCGAGGCCCTTCATGTAATTGAGCAGCGCGCTCTCGCCCGCCATTGCCCAATAGCCGATCGCCCCCGGAATGAACATCGCCGCGGAAAGCGGCACGCGCAGCGACATCAGCACCAGCATCGATACGAACAGCGTGGCGCCGATTTGCAGGCTACTCACCGGCCGCTTCCTTCCAGCGCCGCCAGGCGATGTCAAGTGCCACCAGCGACGTCAGCGCCAGACCGGGTGTCATCAGCAGGTAACTCACCCAGAGCGGGAAGCCCCGGATCATGGTTGTCTCGCCGGAGGCTTTCGCGGCCAGTGCGCCGGCGCCGGCGCGCCACGCCACCAGCGCCATCATGATGGCGACCAGCAATCCGGCGAAAGCGTCGAGCCGGCGTTGTGTGCGCGTCGATGCGCGGGCCGTGACGAAGTCGACGAACATGTTGCCGCCCTTGAGGTGGCACCACGGCAGGAAACCGCCGATGGCGACGGCGAGGCCTACTTGCAGCAACTCGAAGTCGCCCTGTATCGGGGTGAAGCCGGTCGCGCGCAACGCGACACTGCCGCACACCATCAAAGCCAGTCCGACCAGTACGGTACCGCCGAACAGCGCTGAAATCGCGCTTAATGCGGCAAGTGGTCGCGAGAAAAAGGTACTGGTAACCGGTTCCTGGGTCTGCATCCTGAATCCGTTGCGCGATTCAGGATAGCGCTGCCAGTGTCTTCGGGTCGGATATCACGAGGTTGGCGTTGCCGCTGCCCGAAGACTGTGCGTACCCCCCGAACTGGGCAGCGGCAAGGGGACCTCGTTCGTCGGCGATGGCGCGCGTTGCGCCCAGCATGGTGGCGATCGCGCGCCCGCCCATTTCCACCACACCGAACTTCGCATAATCGGCAAACCCGGCTATGACGTTGTCGATGTCGCCGCTTTTGAGCTGGTCGATCATGCGCTTGTCCGCGGCGATGCGTTCCTCGCTCGGCCAGTTTTCGCGCCCGCGCACCAGCGCGTGTGTCAGTGCACTGCTGGCAACGACGATTGCGCGCCGGTTGAGTTTGCGCGCCGCCGCCTGTATCGCTTCGCCAGCTCGCAGGCACTCGTTTATGTCTGCCATGAGCACGACGGGGACGCCAACCACGGCAACCTCGCCGTGCGGGTCGAGGTGCGACAGCGGGACGAAGGTGCCGTAGTCCCACGTGTAGTGTTCCGTGGTGTTGCGTTGCGCCGGGATTTCCGCGCTTTTCCATTCGTCCAGCAGCGCTTCGGCAAACGCCGGGTCACCCGGATAACGGTACGGCATGCCCGGGATCAGGTCGGGTGCTTCATCGGCAACGCAAATGCCCTTGTGTTCCGCCTGCAGGGTGGCGAACCAGTTGAAGGTGGACACCCAGTGCGTCGAAACGACAATCCACAGGTCCGGTCCGAGCGCGCGCAGCTTCTCGCCCAAACGTCGTTCCCCCTCGACCAGCGTGGTCTGGTAGGGCGGCGTGATCTCTGCACGCGACAGGGTAGGTACATGCGCCGCGACTGCGGTTGCAATGATTCCGCTCATGGATTGTATTTTTGCGTCAGTCGGCGGGCGCTGTTGAGCAGGGCGTTGCCGTCCGCGCCGCGGCCGTCCATTTCATCAACCCATCCCGTGATGACCGGTTGCGCGAGCTTCTTCCATTCCTCGATCTCTTCCGGAGGGATCACGTTGATCGAGTCCGGATCGAGCGTGGCTTTGCCGGCAACGTCCGCCTCGCCGAATATCCTGCCGGCCAGACCGGACAACTCGACGCCGCTGTTGGCATCGAGTACTTCTTTCTGCTTCGCGCTCAAGCCCTCATAGCGCGCCTTGTTCATCGCAAAAAGCAGCGTCGTCGTATAGATCGCCGGTTCCGAAGACGGCGTTTCGCTGTGAAACCGCGTGAGTTCGTCCGCCTTGATTGCCGGCACGATTTCATAAGGCACGATGGTGCCGTCGATTACGCCCTTTGCCAGTGCTTCCGGTACCTGAGGAATCGGCATGCCGACTGGCGTTGCGCCGAGTTGCTCGATGAACTTGTTGGTTTGGCGGGTTGGGGCACGGATTTTCAGGCCCTGCAGGTCCGCGCGGCTGGTCCCCGGCTTGTCGACCATGTGAAAGTAGCCGGGGCCATGAACGTGCATGGCGAGCAGATGGACGTCGTCGAATTCGCCGAGCTTGTTCTCAGCGACGTAATCCCACAGCGCCTTGCTGGTGGCTTCCGTGTCTTGCATCATGAAGGGCAGTTCGAACACTTCGATACTCGGGAAGCGGCCCGCCGAGTAGCCGGGAACGGTCCAGATGATATCGACCACGCCATCCTTTACCTGGTCATATAACTGGGTGGGTGAACCGCCCAATTGCATTGCAGGGTAGATCCGGCACTTGAGTTCGCCGTCCGACTCCTTCTCGATTTTCTTGCACCAGGGAACGATGAGTTTCGTGTGCGTCGGCGCACGCGGCGGCATCAGGTGATGGATCTTGAGTTCCTGCGTGTTCGATTCGGAGCACGCTGTCAAGCCGGCGGCAAGCGCGGCAACGGCAAGAAGGATTATGGGTCTCATCGTCAGGCCTCGAAGTGGTCTGGCATCAAACGGCCCGGACATCAGGTTCAGACAAAGCGCACCGAGACGCTGCCCAGCCCCTGGAAGCGTGCGGTCACGCAATCGCCTTTCGCTACCGCTACGGCTTCGGTCACCGCGCCCGTCATGATGTAGGTGCCCGCCGGGATGTGTTCGCCGCGCGCGCCCAGCATGTTGGCGAGCATCGCGACGCTGTTGGCGGGGTGTCCCAGCACCGCGGCACCGGCGCCGGTCGCGACGACTTCGCCGTTTTTCTCCAGCACCACGCCGAGGGTGCGCAGGTCGAGTGCGCGCGCGTCCCCCGCATGGCCGCCGGCGACAAAACGCGAAGACGAAGTGTTATCGGCGATCACCGATTTCAGGTCGAACTTGAAATCGCGATAGCGCGAATCGATGACTTCCATCGACGGCAAAACGAAATCGGTTGCTACCAGCACGTCGCCGATATGGCAGCCGGGTCCACGCAGGTCGGCCTTGGTCACGAAAGCGATCTCGGGTTCTATTTTCGGATGGATGAGTTCGTCGATGCGGATTTCCTCGCCGTCGCCACGCGCCATGTAGTCCATCAGGAAACCGAAAATCGGCGTATCCACGCCCATCTGGGTCATCTTGGCGCGCGAGGTCAGGCCCATCTTAAGGCCCGCGAATTTCTGGCCGCGGCCTGTCTTCGCCTTGCGAATGGCATATTGAATCGCGTAGGCGTCCTCGAAGTCCATGTCCGGATGCGCGTCGGTAATCTTCACCACGTCCTGCGCGTCAAGTTCGGCCTGCTCGAGGTGAGCAGCGAGTTGTTCAACCGTCTTGTCGTCCAGTGTCATATCAGGTCTTTTCCTGTCGAGTGGCTTGCGTCATTCAACTGTTTGCCGCAGCTCAGGTGAACCGGCACGACACGTTGCCGACGCCGTTCAGGCTCATGCGCAGCACGTCGCCGGCCTGGATCGGAAACATGATCGACAGCGAGCCCGAAAGGATCACTTCACCGGCCTTGAGCGCGATTCCAAGGCGCCCCAGTGTGTTGGCGAGCCACGCCACGGCGTTGACCGGATTGCCGAGCGAGGCCGCCCCGGCCCCGGTGCCGATGATTTCGCCGTTTTTCTCGAGCACCATGCCGCAGGTTGCGAGGTCGATCCCGCGCGCGCTGACAGCGGCGTCACCGAGCACGAAGGCCGCGGCCGAGGCGTTGTCGGCCACCGTGTCCTGGATCTTGATCTTCCAGTCCGTCACGCGCGAATCGACGATCTCGAACGCCGGCATGATGCATTCCGTCGCAGCGAGCACATCCGGACCCTTGATGCCCGGGCCCGCCAGGTCCTTGCCGAGGATGAACGCGATCTCGCCTTCGCCGCGCGGCTGGCAGAACCGTTTTGCGTCGAGCGGTTCGCCTTCGTTGTAAGTCATGCCCGAGAGCAGGTGCCCGAAATCGGGCTGTTCGACTTTGAGCATCTGCATGACGGCTTTGGCGGTGATGCCGATCTTCTTGCCGACGATGTGCTCGCCTGCCTCGACGCGCCGCTCGATCGTGCGCAGCTGCACGCGGTAGGCTTCGTCGATGGTGATGTCCGGCTCGCGTTCCGTAACCGGCGCGATCTGGCGCGCATCGCGCCATGCCTCGTACAACTCGTCCCCAAGTGCGGTAATTTTTTTCTGGTCCAGTCCCATGGCCATGTTTTCGAAAAGAATGCGCAGTCGCTCAGTATAAGGCGCCCACCGGAGTCCGTGGATTCATTCGTCCTGCGGGTAGCATTTCGCCTTATCGTTGGCGCCGTGGAGCATCACTTGCCCGCCTTCTCCTCAGTATCCTCGCGTTTGGCGATGTTGGCGAGTATCTCCGCGCCGCGATTGGCTGCCGACAGCCCACGAAACAGAAAACACAGGTTGATCACGCCTTGCATTTCCTCCCAGGTCGCCCCGGCCCGGCGCGCAGCGATGCCGTGAAGGGTGGCCGCGTCGTTCAGGTCCATCAGCAGCATGCCGAACAGCATCAGTTGCGAAGTCTTCACGTCGAAGCACTTCGGATACATGCCGTGCTCGCGCATCTGCTCCTGCAGTTCGACCATCTTCGGGTCGAGCGCGCCGGTGACGTTCAAACGCGCCTCAATGCGCGGCGGCACGAAACCGAGCAGTTCTTCGTAGATCTCGCCGCGTTTCTCGAGGCTTTGCGACTTGTCGGCGTAGATGCCGATCTTGCGTTGGACGACTTCCTTGTCTATGCGTGGTGGCAGCATCTGTTGTTCCTTTCGTTGCGGTTGATGTCTCTTTTTGCCACGCCGCACTGCGTAGCATGATTGCGGCCGCGTTACCGATGCGGTCGAGCTGTCCGGGCGAATGCGCTGTTAACTCTAGCCGATTTTGGGGCGCGGAGGAAAAGAGCCAGTCCTTGGCGATAACCGAAAGGTAATGGCCGCCGCTGTAAAGGTCTCCGACCTCTCAGTATCTGGAGCGTGCCAGTTCGGCCGGGTTATGGAGCGGGCGCCGGACGCGGCGAGTTATGAAACTGCACCACCAGCCAGCGATCGTCCCGCTTCTCGAGGACTGCCGTAATTCGCAGGAGTTTGCCGACAGTGGTTTCGCCATCCAGCGTCCGGTCGAAAGTCCACATGCCTGCGATCAAGACAACATCGTCCGACAGAGCGGTGGAGGTCAATTGCAGTGGCGTGCCCCGGGTACTGCCGGGGCCGCCCAGGCCAACCGCAAAGTATTCGAGAATACCCTCGGGCGTCGTGACGAGTTCGGGCGACACAGTGCCGTAGAACTGGGCGTCCGGCGCGAACATCGCCGCGACTTCAGCCTGGTTGCGCGCGGCCATGGCAGGAAAGAATCTGGAAAAGGCTGCTTCGGCATCCTCGGCAGGGCCAGCGTGCGCCAATGGCGAACACAAACACGCGACCAGAATGAACAGTAACGCGCGCGTAACAGATATGGATATCATGATTCGCCCTCCATTGTTGAATTGCTTGTAAAGGGCGTCGACCCCTTTAATTCTTATTTGATGTTACCCTGCACTTGTCATCAGGCCGAAGCGATATTGCTCAAGGTTCATCGAATCACATCGTTGGCTTGCAGCAAAACCGATTGGGGTATCGCCAGACCGATGGCTTTGGCCGTTTTGAGGTTGATCACGAACTCGAACGTGGTCGGTTGCTCGATCGGCAGATCGCCCGGCTTCGCACCTTTGAGTATCTTGTCGACATATGCGGCTGCCCGGCGCCACTGATCCATCCGGTTCGCCCCATAGGACATCAGCCCGCCATCGTCGACGAATCTCCTCTCGCTGTACATCGCTGGCAGCCCGGTCTCTGACTCCAGACTGAGAAGCGTCCCTCGATAAATGCTCAACTGGGCGTCAGCGAACACGCATAAAGCCTGGGCGCGCGCTCGGTTGATATCCGACAAGGCCTTACCAGTCTTCAGCGGCGTTTCGACGGTCACGAAACTCAGTTCGAGCGAAAGCGAGGGCGCCGCCGCCTCGAGGCCTTGCATCGCTTTCGCTTGCCACGGTGTCGGCGGCGTCGCTGGACTCCAGAGCACTGCAACGCGCGTGAGGCGGGGAATCGTCTCCTTGAGCAGTTGCAGTCGCTTGGTCCACAGTTCCGGCGTGCCCATCGTCGACACGCCAGTGATGTTGCCGCCAGGATGCGCCAGGCTTGCGACCAGCCCGGATTCGACTGGATCGCCGACCATCATGATGATCGGGATGGTCGACGTGGCGCGCTTGACCGCCCGGACCCCCGCGTAGTGGTAGCGACGATCACATCCGGCTTGCTCTGCACGAGGCTGGCGGCCAACCGTGATAGCCGGTCGTGATCGCCATTGGTGGATTGCCATTCGATCACCAGGTCGCGCCCCTCTTCATAGCCCGCGTCCCGCAGGCTACGCCGGAACTCCAGCGCTTCGTCGCCTCCCACCGAACGGCCGACAAGGAGGACTGCGACGCGCCGGGGCGAGGCGGACTGTTGCGCGTCCGCCACGTAGGGAATAGGGAGCGCGGCAAGCGTGAAACACGCCGCGAGTGCGGATGCGAAAGCGCGCCGTCCCTTCCGCGGGTTCATGGAATCACCGCTCCGCCACCGTCATGATGGTCACGCTCGATGCACATTCTTGTGATCTCCGACGTGATTGATATCGCATCATCAGATAACGATCCGTGTCGTCAAACTCTGCCATCGCCTGCGCCGAGTTGCTGCGCTTTGGCTTGGCGGCCTCTCGTGAGCCAGAGTACTAACCAGGCAAGGAAGGCGCTGAGCGGAATGGTATAAACCCCGAGCTTGGCACCGGTATAGCCCTGCCGCACAGGGAAAACCTGTCTTTCTTCCGCCTCGTATTCCGCGTAGTTGGTGTAATCGTTCCAGGCGTTGGCCCGCAGGAATATCTTTTGACGTCCGGGTGAAACGTTCTCCGCGGTGTAACTGGCCGGTTCGCCATCCTGGTCTACAAAATCATGTTGTCCCAGGGGTAACAGAAACGAATAGTCCGCCGCCTTGGCCGTCTCGCTCTCGAGGTCGCGCATTTGCACGACGGCAAGGCCGGTTTTGGATGACGCTGATTCTTGCCGCAAGACAATTGCGACGGGAAACCGGGCGACCTGGGCTTCGTCGAGTGGCCTTCTCCCGCCTTCCTGCGTGAGCATTGGCGCAACGTGAATGGTAAGGATTGCGTAAGACGCGACAAAGACAACCACCCCGAGGATAATGCGCATCATCCAGATGATGGCGGGTGCAATTGCCGGCATACCCTTGCCTCCGTATTAGCGCGAGCGCGTGGGCCGTCTGACGCCGTCCTTCAGGCGCACCGTTGGCGGCGCGTATTCCCGCAACCTGCCGTTCGGCAATACCCACGCTCTGAGTCAATCGTGATAACCGGTAATGTCGGTCACCAGCGAATCGCACGCTATCCGGTCAGGCCGCAGGGTGTCAATACGCTGCGCATCTATGCAGATCGGCGTGGGCGACGGCCAACGCGCGCAGTCTCATGTTTTCGGAAGATGCCGGGGCGGTCATCAAAGCCAGAAACGCCTGGTGAGTCGGATACCGGATGCCAATCGCCTCATCGATGTCCTGCGCACCCACAACCTGCCCCAACACCTTTGTCCGCCAAAGAATCGTTCCGCCAACCTGGGACAGCAGTGTGTCGAGCGCTGCCATGTAGTCCTTGTACAGCCGGCCATCGGGAAATGCCGCTTCGGGGTTGT
>LJTS01000101.1 GCA_001304425.1 Betaproteobacteria bacterium SG8_40 | reverse complement strand
TGAGATCGTCTTATCGCATGATTTTCTCGCCGCGAATGCGCACGATCAACAGGCCTGGTGCCGCGTTTCGGCCGGGCAAGCGCTGCGTCCTGGCCGGATGAAGCCGCGTGCCGGTTCGAAACCGACTTTTCGATGGCGGCGGGGAAGTCGCGCACCCGGGTCCGCGAGGGGGCGAACCGCCTGATGAGCGACGCGTAGGGCGCGGTGCCAGCAGGTGTTGTTTACCCGTGAAAGGACTTACCTGAGCAAACGGCCGGGGAGGGCGCCGGTGTGCTCGTCATCGTGAACGATCTCGGTTCCTGCGACGAAGGTATGCCTGTACCCGTCGGCTCGCTGCATCAGCCGTTTGCCTCCCGCGGGAAGATCGTAAACCACCTCGGCCTCGCGCAAACGCAAGCGGTCAAAATCGATGACATTGATATCTGCGCGGTAGCCGGGAGCAAGCAATCCCCGGTCGCTCAATCCGTAACCCAGCGCACTGTCCCGCGTGTGCTTCTTGACGAGAAACTCCAGCGGCAACCGCTCACCGCGCTTTCGGTCCCGGCCCCAGTGAGAAAGAAGATAGGTGGGCGCGCCTTCGTCGCATACCGTGCAAACATGGGCACCGCCATCGCCAAGCCCCATGATCGTCGCGTCGTCGAGCAGCATCTCACGCACAACTTCAAGATTGCCGGCAGAGTAGTTTTCGAACGTGTGCGCGAGCAAGCGCTTGCCGCCGTTGGACATCATGGCTTCCAGGGCAAGCTCCCATACGCTGCGCCCCGTCCTGTCGGCCTGGGCGCCAATGCTGAGTTCGGTAGCGGGTTCGTAGTCGAACTGCTCGTCGACGATGTAGGTTCGGGGCATCCACTGCCGCACCCTCAACGTGTGCTCGTCGTCCGGAAGATTGGTCACCAGGGCGCGGCGCAATTCGGAATCATTGCTGAGCCTTTCGAAACGCTGCGCGGGTGGAAGATGCGCCATGCCGGTCCAGGCCGGATGGGAGGAGAAAGGATTGATCGTGGTTTCAAGGCCCATCATGATCACGATGGGCCGGCATCCAACCTGGGCGTTGACGTTCAGTCCGTCGGCGCGCGCAGCATGCATTTGTGCCTGCGTCCGGCGCCACAACTCGGGAGCGTTGTTCACCTGCAACAGCAGCAGCGACAGGGGGCGGCCCGACAACTCCGCCGCCATCCGCAGGATTTCGAATTCGCCGGGTCCAAAGTCGGAGTTCACTTCGAGAACACCCCTGCCGGCGCGCCTCATGGCCAGCGCCATACCCCGGAGTTCGGCCTCGCCCGCTGACAGGCTGGGCGTGTTGCGCCCGTCGCGCGTCAGGTGCTTGGTTGTTCTCGAAGTGGTGAATCCAAGCGCTCCGGCATTCAGCGATTGCTCCAGCAATTCGCCCATCCTGGCGATTTCGTCGTCGCTCGGAATGCTCGTATGGTCGGCACCGCGCTCGCCCATCACATAGAAACGCAGCGGCGCGTGGGGCACTTGTGCACCGATATCGATTGCCTTGGGAGCCTCGTCGAGCACATCGAGGAACTGCGGGAACGACTCCCAGTTGAATTTCACCCCTTCGGCCAGCACGCTCCCCGGGATGTCTTCCACGCCTTCCATCAGGTTGATCAGGAATGGCGATGCGTCCGGCTTTACCGGCGCAAAGCCTACACCGCAGTTTCCGAAAATCGCCGTGGTCACGCCATGCCAGGATGACGGCGTGAGATAAGGGTCCCAGGTCGCCTGGCCGTCGTAGTGGGTGTGCACGTCAACGAAACCCGGGGTGACCAGCGAGCCTTCGGCATCGACCTCCCGCCGCGCCGGGCCCAGGCCATTCCCGACAGCCGTCACCAGTCCGTTGTCGACCGCGATGTCGGCAATCCTTGCAGCGGAACCGCTGCCGTCGATGACGTTTCCCTGGCGAATGATCAGATCATGCATGCGTGTGCTCGCTTGTAGTGGATGGTAATGGCTGGCAGGAGCGGTGAAACTCGCGATCAGCCTAGTGCAGGCGCGGTTTTTTCAGGAAGTCGTTGCGATCGGCCGACTTGATTTCAAAGCGTAATACATCGCCTTCGCGCGCAACGGTCAGGGGTACGACACAGCCGGCCGGGCCGATCCGCCATGCGGTGCGGAACAATTGCGCCAGGCTGTTTACCCGTTTGCCGCCAACTTCCAGGACCAGATCGCCCTGCTTGACGCCGGCACTTGCCGCCGGACCATTGTCGGCGAGACCGCCAACGACCAGATTCTTGCCCGATTCGGTGGTGTACATGCCCAGCCATGGGCGTGGCCGCGTGCCCGCGCGCCCGGTGCTGAGCATGTCCGGCAATATCGGAACGAGCAGATCGATGGGAACAATCATGTTTCCCTGCACGGTCTCACCTTCGATGGCCTCCTGGACCAGCAATGACCCGATGCCCAGCAACCGGCCGTCGTTTCCGACCAGTGCCGCTCCGCCCCATTGCGGGTGCGCTGGCGCGATGAACAAGGCTTCGTCGAGCACGTATTCCCAGTAGCCGGCGAATTCGCGCTTGTCGATGAGTTTCGCCTTCAGCGCGTGTTGCCGCCCGCCCTGCCCGATGAACACGACATCATCGCCGCGGCGACAGTTGTTCGCGCTGCCAATTTCAAGCATCGGTGCGTCAAGTTTGCCGAGGGGTTGAATGAGCCCCAATCCGGTTGCCTGGTCATAGGCGAGCGGGTAACCCGGTACGACGTCGCCGCGATTGGTCGTCAGCCAGATTGTTTCCGCCTCGGTGATCAGATAGCCAATGGTGAGTATCAAACCATCATCACGAATGACGACGCCATCGCCAACGCGCTCGGCCCCGAGAATGGATGCGGTGAACGCATCCTCCGGTATCTCCGCCCGGACCGTTACCACCGCGTCAAGCGCCGCCTCCAGCGCGAAACCGACGTCGTTGTTATCGGGCTGCAGGTTTTCAGGAAACGACCATTCTTCGATGTCGGACATGCGCAACAGCCAGGACTGTGTTTGATGGGTTGCTTGCGCCACCCGGCGTACCGCACGCCGGCGCCCGCAAACGGCCGCGCAAGCATCGTTTACGCACAAAATTTTACGCGATTGTAAGTGCCTAGTCTGTAGTAGCGGATTTCCGTGCCGCTTCTTCTGTCCGATTCGCAACTAGTGGCGATCAGAAAGCGTTTACACCAACTTCATGCGAGGATTTATCCGCGCTTCGTGAATTGGCAGGTTGAACACTGCGGCCAGGGCGGCGAGTGCCGCGTCGAAATACCACATCAGCGTGTAGTCACCGAGCTTTGCGATTGCGATGCCGCCGAGCCAGGCGCCGAGAAAGCCACCGGTCTGATGTGACAGCAAGGTCAGGCCAAACAGCGTACCCAGATACCGCGACCCGAAGAGCTTGCCGATGATCGCGGCAGTAGGAGGAACCGTTGCCAGCCAGGTGGAACCCAGGCCGGCAGCAAAGACAAAGAACGTGAGCGCTGTCTTCGGCGCCGCAAGGTAGGCAAGAATCAGTGCGGTACGGGAGGCATACATCCAGAACAGCAGGTACTTGCTACGGTACTTCTGCGTGCCCCATCCCGCGATCAGGCTGCCGACCACGTTGGACGCTCCAATGATCGACAAGGACCAGGCGGCAACCTGCGGCGACTGGCCGCATAACTGGATCTCGCCGGGCAAGTGCGTCACGAGGAAAGTGATGTGAAAGCCACAGGTAAAGAAGCTCGCATGCAAGAGCAGGTAACTGGGGTTGGAGAGCGCCTCGCGCAGCGCTGATCGCAGGTTCTGTGCAGAAGGTCCGTCCGTGCCGGACGCATTACCGTCCGCAACGCCGTGCGGATGATCCGATGCGTTGCGCGCGCGCAGGAATCGTGTGAGCGGCAGCAAGGCGAGCGCGACTACCGACAACGACCACATCGCCGCCATCCACCCTGTAGTGCTGATCAGAAACTGCGAAATCGGGGCAAAGAGAAACTGACCAAATGAACTGCCCGCATTGATGACGCCGGAAGCGAAACCGCGCTTGTCGGGCGGTACGGAACGACCGACTGCGCCGATCAGGACAGAAAAGCTTGCCGCACCGGCGCCAAGTGCGGTGAGCACACCCAGCGACAGAATCAAACCGGTCGACGTGCGTGCAAACGGCGTCAACGCCGTGCCGAGCGCGAATGCCAGAACGCCAGCCGCCAGAACGCGGCCCGATCCGTAACGGTCGGCGATCGCACCGGCAATTGGCTGGACTGCACCCCATATGAAGTGGCCGATCGCGATCGCCAGACTGATGCTGACAATGCCCAGGCCGGTCGACGTGTTGAGCGGCGAGACGAACAGGCCCTGCGATTGCCGTACGCCCATGACGACCATGAGCATCGCGCTGGCGATCAGCACCATGCTCCAGTACGGGCGAGGAGGGCGAACAGGTGCTTGTGAAAGCGTCGCGGGCAAGGTAGAGCGGGAGTGCGATTCGGGGAATGCCGTTATGCGGTTGCCGGCATTGCCGTCAGCTCTTTGATCTCGATGCCGTTCGTGTCCGGGTACTCGCGGCGTGCTGGGCGATGATCAGGTCCGCAAGCAGGCCAAAGTCGGTTTGCAGCGCGCTGCTGCGGCGCATGACAAGCGCAATCCGGCGCGCGGGAATGCGATGCGAGAACGGCCGTGCGGTCAGGCGTGTGCCCGTCAGCGCGCCCGCCTTGATAACCATTTCCGGCAGCAAGGTCACCCCCATGCCGTTGTCTACCATCTGTAACAGCGTAAACAGGCTGGTGGCTTCCAGTCCGCCGTGGCGCGACGACATTCTCCGCGCACCGCATGCTTCGATGGTGTGTTCACGCAGGCAGTGCCCGTCCTCGAGTAACAGAACGCGTGCCGGATCAACCTCCCTGACCGCGACTTCCTTTGCGCGGGCGAGCGAGTCATCCTGTCGCGCGACAAACCAGAATTCGTCCTTGAAAAGTTCCTTGACGGTGAGTTCGCCGGTGTCGTACGGAAGCGCGATCAACGCGAAGTCAAGTATTCCGGACCGTACCTGTTCAAGCAGGCGCTCTGTCAGATCCTCGCGCAAGTACAACTGCAAGTCCGGGTACGCTTGCCTCAGTGCAGGCAATACCCGAGGCAACAGAAAGGGCGCAATGGTCGGTATCACGCCGAGTCGCAGCAAGCCGGTGAGGGGCATGTGCGAGCCTTTGGCAACACGGACAAGATCTTCCGCCTGGGCAAGCATTGTCCGGGCACGCTCGACTGCTTCGGTGCCCATCGGCGTGAACCGGACATTTCGCTTGTCGCGCTCAACCAGCACCACGCCCAATACGTTTTCCAGTTCCTTGATACCCGCCGACAGGGTTGACTGTGTCACGAACAATTGCTCGGCGGCGCGCCGGAAATTAAGTGTTTCAGACAGCGTGACGAGGTACCGCAGTTGTCTCAGCGATGGCAGTGCGTTGCTCATGACGCGTCGTCGTCAAAATGCATGTTCGGTATTCTATCGGTGCGCACCGTGGCCGGGGGCCAACGGCCCGTTCAAGGGAGGGAAGAATCACGGTTACGCGGGTGGTCCCCGCGCGTGCAAGCAAGAAATTGCACGGGCAGTTGCGTTGCCCTGGCGATGACTTCGCCGTGTCGGTCGTCCCAAATTGGAAGGGCCCACGAAGATCAATCTTCGTGGGCCCCCTCCCCGTCGCTCTTTCAGGCGACTACTCTCCTCCCCCTTTTACGGGCGAATTCGAATTCTGGAAGGCGAATCCTAAGCGGGTTTTGCCTCCGCGTCCAGTTCGCAGTCAGTGTCCAATGAGATTCAAACTGCATACCATCAGGCGATCGCGGATTGTGCACTGCATCATGACGTCGGGTCGTATTGATTGGTGAACGTTTCATACCCGGTCGTTGCGTCGCCCGACCGGTTGTTTGCATTGTGCAATATCGATAGAGCGCAACTTGCCAGGACGCGGAATGACGGAAGATGCACCACCGGTCTCGATGCCGACCGCGCTCCTCCTTACCTTTTGCGTGCCGATCAGAAAAGCGTCTTCTGCTGCGTATTTGCGTCGACAACCGCAAGAGCAGTCATGTTGACCAGGCGCCGTACCGTCGCCGTCGGGGTCAGAATATGCACCGGTTTGGCGGCGCCGAGCAGGATCGGCCCGACGGTTATTCCCTCGCCACCGGCCATCTTCAGCAAATTGAACGCAATATTCGCGGCGTCCATATTCGGCATGATCAGCAGATTGGCTTCGCCGCGAAGTTTCGAATCGGGGTGCATGCGATCGCGAATCGCTTCGGACAGCGCGGCGTCACCGTGCATTTCACCATCGATTGCCAGATCCGGTGCGGCGCGCTCGATCAGGTCGAGTGCCTCGCTGAGTTTGAGCGCTGACGGTGAATCGTCGGTACCGAAATTGGAGTGCGACAACAGCGCCACCTTTGGTTCGAGGCCGAAGCGCCGCACTTCATCGGCAGCCATCAGGGTGATTTCAGCGAGTTGTTCCGGATTCGGGTCTTCGTTCACGTAGGTGTCTGCAACGAACAGCGTGCGCCGCGGCAGCAGAAGTACGTTCATTGCGGCGAAAATGGACGCGTCCTGCCGGCGGCCGATCACGTTGCCGATGTGGCGAAGGTGATCCTTGTGGCGACCGAAGGTCCCGCACAGCAGGCTGTCTGCATCGCCACGCCGTAACAGCATGGCGCCGATCAGTGTGGTCGATTGGCGCACATGCGAGCGGGCGTCATCGGGAGAGACGCCTTTGCGCCGCATGATCTGGTAGTAGTCCTGCCAGGTTTCCTTGTAGCGCGGGTCGTTTTCCGGATTGACCACCTCGAAGTCCTTGCCCGGGACCAGGCGCAATCCGGTCTTCTTGATGCGCATTTCGATCACTTCAGGGCGGCCAACAAGAATCGGCTGAGCGAGCTTTTCGTCGATGACCGCCTGAACGGCGTGCAATACCCGCTCGTCTTCACCTTCGGCGTAGATCACCCTTTTCGGCGCTGCTTTCGCGGCCGCAAAAACCGGTTTCATGACGAATCCCGAGTGATACACGAAGTTACTGATCTTTTCGCGATACGTCTCCATGTCGGTGATCGGCCGCGTGGCTACACCGCTGTCCATCGCCGCCTGCGCGACAGCGGGCGCGATCCGGCTGATCAGACGAGGATCAAAGGGCGTCGGAATGACGTATTCGGGGCCAAACGACAACTCCTGCCCTTCGTATGCGGACGCGACGATGACGGATTGCTCCGCCTGTGCAAGATCGGCAATTGCGTGAACGCAGGCCAGTTTCATTTCCTCGGTAATGCGGGTGGCGCCGACATCGAGCGCGCCACGGAATATGAAGGGGAAGCACAGCACGTTGTTGACCTGGTTCGGATAGTCCGAGCGGCCGGTGGCAATAACCGCATCCGGCCGGACTGCCTTTACGTCTTCGGGGAGAATTTCCGGGTTCGGGTTCGCCAGCGCAAGTACCAGCGGCTTGGGCGCCATTGCCTTGACGTCGTTCTGGGTGATTGCGCCCGGGCCGGACAAGCCAAGAAAGATGTCGGCGCCGGGCAAAGCATCTGCGATCTTGCGATGCTTCGTGTCGCGCGCATAGCGCGCCTTGTTCGGCTCCATATTCGCTTCGCGACCTTTGTAGATGACGCCCTTGGAATCACACACGACGATGTTCTCCGGCTTGACGCCAAGCGTGACGAGCAGGTCGAGGCAGGCAATCGCGGAGGCGCCGGCGCCGGAGCAGACCAGGCGTACGTCACCGATCTTTTTGTCCACGACTTTCAGGCCGTTGATCACGGCGGCGCCGACGATAATCGCTGTGCCGTGCTGGTCATCGTGGAATACCGGTATGCTCATGCGCTCGCGCAGTTTGCGTTCGATGTAGAAGCATTCCGGTGCCTTGATGTCTTCGAGATTGATTCCGCCCAGTGTCGGTTCGAGTGCGGCGATGATATCGACCAGCTTGTCGGGATCGGTCTCCGCCAGCTCGATGTCGAAGACGTCTATGCCGGCAAATTTCTTGAACAGGCAGCCCTTGCCTTCCATGACCGGCTTGCTGGCGAGCGGACCGATGTTGCCGAGCCCGAGAACTGCCGTGCCGTTCGTGACTACGCCGACGAGGTTGGCGCGCGAGGTTAGCTGTGCCGCACGCGCCGGTTCCGCTTCGATCGCCTTGCACGCATAGGCGACGCCAGGCGAGTAGGCAAGTGCCAGATCCCTTTGGTTGGTGAGTCCTTTGGTCGGGACAACTGATATCTTTCCGGCGACGGGAAACTCGTGATACTCGATTGCGGCAAGTTCGAGCGGGGCGGTCATCAATGTTCCTTTTAATCGGCAAGTGAAGTTTGTTCGAGCAGAAACATGATACGCGCAGAATTGCTGATCTTTCGTGGGCGATCGCGCGCCGGATCGTCCGTTTCTTGCTCTTTGGTGGCTGCCGGCGGTTCACCTGACGGTGCCGGACTGCGTTTCGAGCTGACCGCCATCATCGGCAGGCACGCTGTTCTCAACATGGGAGTGACCGTATGCGGGTAACGGTTTGAGGTTCGCGATAGTCGGCGCCGGTATCAATGGCGTCATGAGTGCATGGGCCTTGCTGGAAAATGGCCACGACGTGGTCGTGTTCGAGCGAGACGACCCGATGGGTGCGACCAGCCGGGCATCGACCAAGTTGCTGCATGGCGGCCTGCGCTACCTCGAGCACGGCGACTTCGCGCTGGTGCGGGAGGGCTTGCGCGCACGGGCCTGGTGGCTGGAGAACGCGCCTCGGCATACCCGGACCATAGAGATTGCGATTCCGTTGTATC
>LJTS01000100.1 GCA_001304425.1 Betaproteobacteria bacterium SG8_40 | reverse complement strand
TCCTGGTTCAAGTCCGGGAGCAAGGCCCCACGCCCGATCAACGCCCGTTCCGAAGGCGTCTCCGGCAAGCCGATGTTCCGCAGTGCTTTCGCCCGCCACCGCTGCATATTGCCCGCCGACGGCTTCTACGAGTGGAAAAAACTCGATGGCGGCAAGCAGCCGTGGCTGATCCGCCAGCGCGACGGCGGCGTGTTCGGTTTTGCCGGCATCTACGAAGCCGCCAACGAAACCACCGGCAACCGGCCAAGCTGCGCCATACTCACCACCGAAGCGAACACCTTAATGCGCCCTATCCATGCGCGCATGCCGGTCATTCTCGCGCCGGAAGATTATGCCGGCTGGCTCGACCCGACCCAAACGCAAACGTCCGGCCTCGAAAAACTGTTATGCCCTTACCAACCGGACGATCTGGTTGCCACGCCCGTGAGCACCCGCGTCAACAACGTCAGGAACAATGACGCGGAGCTGCTGCGGCCCGCAAAGGAAGCCTGACGGCACCTGCGCAACGCCCGCTCGCATCATCGCTTCGCAGTAGCTCTCCGCCGGATGTCTTCCACCCGATCCGTTTACCAGGCGTAACCGAGGGTGAACAGCCAGGCCTTGTCCTCCTTGACCCTTCCCGGTGCGGGGTTATCGTCATAGTCGTAGTTGTACTGGATGGTGGAATTCATGCCCGCAACGATCGGGAACCGCAATCCGGTTCGCGTGCGCAGAAAGAAATTGTCGGAATCGTCGAGCGCGACATGCACCGAGTCGGTGTTAAAGAACTCTACTCGTGACTTGAACAGTTTCTGCCTGAAGTTCATCGCCCACCTTGCGGCCGGATAATCGCTGTCTACACCCGTGTCGTAGTCGGTATTGACATAGCTGGCGCCCAGTTCCATCGACAGGTTGGTCTGTTCGGTTTCGAAGAACTGATATCCGGCACCGGCGCCGAGTGTCGTTCGCAGGTTGATGTCCTTGAATTTGTCGTTCTCGGCACTGGTGCTCGCGTACGCGTACCATTTTTCGGTAATGAAGTGGTCGTAAGCGAGGTAGGCGAGCCAGTTCGATTCCGTTTGCGCACCGTCAGTTTCGGCCCTGTTGGCCTCGGCGCCAATGGTCATGCGATTTTTCGCCGATCGCGCCACCACCTCGAAGCTGCCGTTGAGCTGTTCCTTGTCGGTGTTGCCGGATGTCGAAGACGCACCGACGTTAATGCGCCCCGACACCTTGACGGCCGGTTTGCGCTCATAACTCATCGACTTGAGCCGCGACAACTCGACGGACTCCGCGGCGGGCAAGTCCTCGGATTCAAGCCTTGCCGTGCCATCTTCGCTTGGCGACACCGTCGCGCGCACGACGTTATCGCCGATCGTCAAATAGACCGGACCGTCCGTTGACAGGGATTGCACCTTACTCCAGTCGATCTTGACCGTGCCTGCGTACTCGGTCTTGATGGAGAGCTTTCCCTCGGACAGATCCACCATCTCTCCGGTAATTCGATCACCATTCTGCAGGACGACTTCGTCGGCGTACGCCGCGCCGGCTGCCAGAAATACTCCCAAAACCAGCGATATACCCGCTGTTATAACCCTTGACATGATTTCTCCTGACTGAACCCGCAAGCTGCAAATCCGCCCGCCAGCGTGGTCAATTCATTGAATTTCACTTGATGAAATGGCGCCATGGTGATGCAGCGCATTCGATGCAGGTGACGTTGTTTTTCTTGCCACCCGATTGATAACGTACAACACGTGTTTGTGGCAAGCCCTTTACCGACACGGGAATCGAACGGGTCGTGTCTGGTAAAGTCTCGCGTCGAGCTGACAATACACTCGCCGGGCCGCATGACGAGATGCAATACGGTCCGCGGACCATTGTCCGCAAGCTCACGCAAACACTCGGATTCCCGGATCAACATGCGAATATCGGTACTCGACCAATCACCCATCATCAGCGGTCACAGCCCGGCTGACGCGGTGCAGGAAACCATCAAGCTGGCTCGCGCGGCGGAACAACTCGGCTACCACCGTTACTGGTTGGCCGAACACCACAACATGCGCGGGCTCGCCGATCCCTGCCCCGAAATACTTCTGGGCGCAATCGGATCGGCAACCAAACGCATCCGCATCGGCACCGGTGGCGTGCTCCTGCCTTACTACAGTCCGGCCAAGGTCGCCGAGATCTTCCGCATGCACGAAGCGTTGTTTCCTGGCCGCGTCGATCTGGGGATTGGCCGCGCGCCGGGCGGCGACATGCTGACGGCGAAAGCGATCAATCCGGTTTCGTTTTACGCTGACGACAGCTTTCCGCAGCAGGTTGCCGATCTTGTCGGCTGGCTCGACGACCAGCTCCCCGACGATCATCCATTCAAGCGGGTGCGGGCAATGCCGTCCGGCTCAGGGGCGCCCGAGGTCTGGTTGCTCGGCTCGTCCGATTACAGCGCCACCCTCGCCGCCTATCTGGGTCTTCGCTTCGCCTTTGCGCACTTCATCAATGCGCACGGTGGCGACGGCGTCAGCCGGCTGTATCGCCATACGTTCGCGCCATCGCAGCGCGAGACAGGGCCGCATTCCATCGTTTGCGTGTTCGTCATCTGCGCGCCAACACAGGAGCAGGCTGAACGCCTGGCAGCCCCCATCGACCATCGCCGCGTATTGATGGCAACCGGGCGAGAGTCCCTGGTCCTCACCACGGAGCAGGCGCTGGCCTTGAACTACAACGAGCAGGAACGGGCCATCATCGCCCGCGAACGCCAGCGCGCCGTCATCGGCACGCCGGACACGGTCAGGGAGAGATTGCTGGAGATCCAGCAGGCCTTCGAAGCCGATGAACTCATGGTAATTACCATCACCGGTGACTATGCGAGCAGGCTGCACTCCTACGAACTGCTCGCGGAAGCATTCGCTCTCGAGCCGGCCAGCGTTTGAACATGCCGCCAGACGCGGCACTGCGGGAACGATCCGTCCTCCTGATCCTGCTGGGAGTCCAGTTCACGCATTTGATGGACTTCATGGTCCTGATGCCTCTGGGCCCCCAGTTCATGCGCATCTGGGACATCAGTCCGGCGCAGTTCGCAATACTGGTGTCCGCCTACACTCTGTCCGCCGCGGTAGCCTCGGTACTGTGCGGCTTCTACGTAGACCGTTTCGACCGCAGGCGTGCGCTGCTGCTGATCTATGGCGGCTTCGCCGCATCGACGCTGTTATGCGCCGCGGCACCTGATTTCGGCTGGCTGCTGGCGGCGCGTACCGTCACCGGAGCGTTCGGCGGCATTGCCGGCGCGGCAGTGTATTCGATTGTCGGCGACGTCGTACCCGACGCGCGCCGCGGCACGGCAATGGGCATTGTCATGACCGCCTTCCCGATTTCGGCCGTGGCAGGCGTGCCGCTCGGGCTGACCCTGGCCAACATATTCGACTGGCGCGCGCCATTCGTCTTTCTGGCGGCGGTGTCGCTGGCCGTCCTCGTTTTGGCAACGTGGCTGCTGCCGCGCATGGACGCTCATGTCGCCCAGGCGCGGTCGCGGCACCCGATGCGTCAGGCGATCGCCGTTTTCTCCGATGCCAATCACTTGCGCGCGCTGACACTGACGGCAGTCATGATCTTCGGCGGTTTCTCGGTGATTCCGTTCATCGCCCCCTACATGGTCGCCAACGTCGGCCTCGCCGAAACCGATTTGCCATTGCTGTATCTGTTTGGCGGTGCCGCCACGGTGTACACCTCGCGCTTGTGGGGGCGCATGTCCGACCGTCACGGGAAGTACCGGATGTTTACGATCATTTCGAGCATCTCGGTAGTTCCGCTACTGCTCACGACCAATCTGCCCGCGGCGCCGGTGTGGGTCGCCATCGGCACGATGGTCCTGTTCATGGTCTTCGTGTCCGGACGCTTCGTGCCGGCGATGGCGATCGTAACCGGCGCATCGCAACCGGCCTTGCGCGGCGCATTCATGAGCTTCAACTCGGCGATACAGCAACTCGGTTCGAGCGCCGCATCGCTGTCGTCCGGCTTCATCATCGGCCACACGGCATCAGGCCAGCTCACCGGATACTGGATCAGCGGCCTGATTGCCGTAGGCTGCACTTTCACGGCGATCTGGCTCGCTCGCAACATACGCATCATCAACTGACGCCCGGCAAACAGAACAACCAACGCGCAATCAAACCAGCGCGTCGACTCCCCAAATGCGGGAGCCGCATCGCCGATGTTGGTTCGCGACTACAACGCGGGCAGCACCTGTGGCGCGGGTACCGTCGCAACAAACGAGGGCCGTGCCGAGACACGCTCCTGTAATCCGATGAGACCTGGCGCGGAGTCGCGCCACTGAAACCGCGGATAGCGAAAGTCGATGTATTCGAGCGCGCAGACGCTGGCAATTTCCGCAAGCCCGAAACCAAAATCCGTAAACCACTCACGCTGGCCAAGCAATCGCTCCAGCTCGCCAACGCCTGCAACAATTTTCTTGTGCTGACGCTCGATCCAGTCTTCACTGCGCTTGTCTTCCGCACGCGCGCCTTCGAGAGCGATCAACACGACCGCGTCACAGATCCCGTCCGCGATCGCCTCGATCTGTTTATGGGTAATACGCGCTGACGCATCGGCCGGGATCAACGGGGGAGGCGTTTCCAGCGTTTCCAGGTACTCGAAAATCACTTTCGAATCGTGAATGACACTGCCATCGTCAAGAACCAGCGCCGGCACCTTGCCAAGCGGATTCGCGTCGTTGATCCTGGTCTGCGGCAGCCATGGATTCTCGACGACGATCTCGCAATCAATCTTCTTTTCCTGCAATGCCACCCGCGCCTTTCGCGCATAGGGGCTGGGTCTGGCAATAATCAGCTTCATGATCAGAGTCTCCCTGGTTGTCACACACCGGTTCTCACACACCGGTTCCCGCACACCCGTTTTGCGGCTGGAAGTACCATAGCGATGGCCGGGTCTGCCATCAGCCGGGCGGGCCCGAACAAGCGCTCGCTGCCGGAAATTCGACGCCGGTGTCGTCAATTCCGCCGGCGGCGCTCAATTTCGCCGGCTCCGCCGCCGTGCATAGCGCCACTGACGCGGTCTTCGCGCCGCTCAGCGCTGGCATGTCAATTGCGATTGTATGCCTCGCGGGGAGGGTTGAGACGCGCAATAGTGGTCGGGAGTCGTTGCCACCCGACTTGTGCGTTACCCCCCTGCTCTTCTCTGTACCAGCGGTTGTCGGCGGACGCGGATGTGCGATAGTGGCCGGGAGTTTTTGCCACCCGGCTTGCACATCTGCCCGCTTTTTCCTCTATCAGCCTTTTCACCGCACAGTCGAATGCCGGAGTTGCCTGCGCGCCATGCATATGGCATGCGTCACATTTGGGCACATCAGCACAAGCGCCGCACCCTGGTTTGAACGAAGCGTAGCGTCGTTACAATCGATCAGCCTCGGCTTCCGCCAGCATTTCGCTCAGCGACCGCCAGCACGCGATACATCGACCGTACAACGGGCAGCTCGATCAACTCGCCGTCCACTACCACCAGGCCCGTATCGTCGTTCTCGAAAGCCGAACATATCTTGCGCGCTTTTTCGACCGTCGCCGCATCAGGCGTGAATACGGCGTTGATGATCGGGATCTGGTTCGGGTGAATCGAGGCCTTTCCGGTAAAACCCAGGCGCGCGCAGCGGCTCGCCTCTTCCTGCAAGCCGTCCGGATCGTCCAGGTTCAGATACGGCACATCGAGCAGATCGATGCCCGCCGCGGCGGCCGCGTGCACCAAACGCGAGCGCGTGTATAGCAACGGCTCCCATGCTTTCTCGCAGCGCAGGTCGGCAGACATGTCAACTGCGCCCAATATCATTGAATCGACGCGTTGCGACGAACGCGCGATGTCCGCTGCGCGTTCCAGCGCATCGTTGGTCTCGACAATCACGCAGAAACGCACCGCCCGGGCCGCGCCTGTCGACAACAGGGTTTCGATAAGCTGTACCTCTTCGGCCGAGCGGATTTTCGGAATCATGATCGACGGTGGCGGGTTGTCCGACTCGATAATGGCGCTCAGATCTTTCAGTCCGTCCGGCGTGGACAACCCGTTGATACGCACCATACGCTCGACATGCGGATGCGAGTCCCCGGCAAACAGCGGCATCGTCAGCTCACGCGCCTCGGACTTGCGGGGACCGGCAACTGCATCCTCGAGATCAATACAGACGATGTCGGCCCCGGCATCGAGCGCCTTGCGGTATCGGTCAGGCCTCAATCCCGGAACGAAAAGCAGGCTGCGGCGGGGGCGAATGGATTTTTCGGGACTGGGCATCGGACTATCTGACTCCTTTTTGCGAGATTTACATGCTAACGTCACCGGCGATCACCGCCAACCTCGGCAGTGTGAGCATGGCTCGCCGGGATACCGGCGAGCCGATTTACCGGAACCTGATTTCGTCATATGCTGCGAGTGTGGCGGCACACGGGACCCGTCCGTCCTGCCTGAACGGAACCGTGACAAACAACAAGGAGAAACGCATGCTCAGCTACGACGTAACCGAATGGGGAAAGCCCTTGCAGCCAAGGGAGCGCGCGACGCCGGTACCCAAAGGCAGCGAGGTGCTGCTCAAGCTCAAATACTGCGGCGTGTGCCACAGTGACGTACACATCCGCGACGGCTACTTCGACCTGGGCGGCGGCAAACGCTTTCACATGAGCGACCGCGGCATGAATCCGCCGATTACCCTCGGGCACGAGCCCTACGGAACCGTCATTGCCGCGGGACCCGATGCCGGCAACGTGCCGATTGGCAAGGACCGGCTGGTATGCCCCTGGATTGGCTGCGGCGATTGCGCGCGTTGTCGCGAAGGCCGCGACAATCACTGCATGACGCCACGCTGGGTGGGTGTGCAGAGCGCCGGCGGCTACGCCGACCATCTGCTGATCCCCCACCCGCGCTATCTTGTCGATGCCAGCGGCATCGATCCGGCCTGGGCGGCAACGCTCGCCTGCTCAGGCCTGACAACCTATTCCGCGGTGTCAACCCTGGCGCCGATACCGGCCGAGGAATGGGTAACGGTTATCGGTGCCGGCGGCCTCGGGCTGATGACCATCGGCATGCTGCGCGCGCTCGGTCACGAACGGATCATCGCAGCCGATATCGATCCGTCCAAGTTTCCGGCAGCCCGTGAGGAAGGTGCGGCCGCTACCGTCAAGGCCGACGACCCCGACGCGGCCGGACAACTGCAAAAAATCGCTGGCGGCATGCTGTTCGGTGCGATCGACCTTGTCAACAACACCCCCTCCGCAACACTGGCCCTGTCGAGCATCCGCAAAGGCGGCAAGGTCATTCTCGTCGGGCTCTATGGCGGCGAAATTCCGCTATCGCTGGTATCCGTTGTCCAGCGCGCGCTCACGATTTGCGGTTCCAATGTCGGTACCGTGGACGAGTTGAAACAGGTGGTGAAACTGGCTCGCGAAGGCAAGCTCAAGCCCATTCCCGTCGAAAAACGTCCCCTGTCCGAAGTGAGCAGGACGCTCGACGAGCTCAAGGCCGGAAAAATCATCGGCCGCGTGGTGGCCGAGATCGGCTGATCTTCCGGCAGGATCGCGCGCCTATTCCGCGAGCATGATCGGTTCGGACTTCTCGAACTGCTCTTGCTCGCGCCCTTTGGTACCGGGTTTGGCGCGCCCGATCAGAAACACCAGCGGCATTGCGAGGAAAGCACCGACGGCCAGCATCAGAAAGCTCGCGTTGTAACCGAGCATCGATGCCTGTTTGTCGATTTCGCGGCCGATCACTGCCAGCCCTTGCTCGCTGCCCGTGGTGTAACCCCCGGCGTGATCCAGATACTGCAATGCCTGGTTGAATGGCGTGATGTGCTCGACCAGTTCGGCCCGTCCCGTAGCGCCCACATAGACAAACACCGCCAGGGTGATCGACACCCCGATACTGCTGAACATCGTGCGTACCAGGTTGAATACCGCCGTGCCTTCGTTTCGTTGTCGCGCCGGCAGCATTGAGAAGGCACACATCTGAACGGGTACGAGGATGACACCCGCGCCTATCCCCTGAATGAATCCGGTCCAGACAATCGACCAGGTACCGACGTTGATGTTCCAGAGTGCCATCGCGCCGGTAGACACGCCGAGGCAGAACAGGCCGAACAGGATCATCCATCGCGGATCGACCCGGTTGGATATGCGTCCCGTGATGAACAATGCCAGCAGGATGCCCACACCCCTGGGTGACTGCAGCAACCCCACCGTATCGATCGAGTAGCCGCGAATGTGCTCGAGGAACGCGGGCATCATCACCATCGGCGGCACCGTCAGCAAGCCGTAGAAGGAAATCAGCACCATCGCGATAAAGAAGTTCCTCTGCACGAACAATCGCGGATCGAGGAACGGCTCCCGGCGCGTCATCACGTGCATGTTGAACATGTACAGGGAAATCGCCGCCAGGCATGCCTCGAAGATGATCTCGCCCGACTCGAACCAGTCAAGACGCTGGCCGCGGTCGAGCATCATTTGCAGCGCGCCGATGCCAATGGCGAGAGTCAGAAAACCGAACCAGTCGAGTTTCTTCGTCTTGTCGCGCTCCGTCTCCGGCAAGAACAGCACAACCCCGATCAGCGCGATCAGGCCAAACGGCACGTTGATATAGAAAATGTAGCGCCAGGAAAGGTATTCGGTCAGATAACCGCCCAGCGTCGGCCCCATCACGGCACCGCATACCGAACCGATGCCCCAGTACGCCATCGCCTTGGCATGCTGCTCGGGCGGGAACGTATCGAGAATGATCGCCAGCGACAGCGGAATCAGGAAGGCGCCGCTCATGCCCTGGACGATGCGCGC
>LJTS01000099.1 GCA_001304425.1 Betaproteobacteria bacterium SG8_40 | reverse complement strand
CCTTTAGGTAGGGGGTAACCACCCCGGTCAAACCCTTCTGCATGTCCACGACGGTGCCGTACTGGTCGAACATGCAGACCTTGATCTTCGCCTTGATTGCCTCTGCAAGCATGCTTCTAATCCTTTGCGCGTAGGGTACTCGCCGGTGCCATCATTGAGGCGCGCTTCGCGTGCCGAACCGGAGAGCCGGGCCTATTGCCTCACACGCTCGTCCCGCGCGCCGATGAACCGCCGTCGATGGTAATGATCGTTCCCGTCGTATTTGCCGAACGGTCGGATGCCAGGAACGCCACCATGTCGCCGATGTGTGCAGGTGCGCCCGGCGGATAGGTCTTGTCGATCAACTGCTCCCACTTGCCGGCATCACCGAATTCCTTCTCGGCCTTGGTGCGCAAGAGTGTCGTCATGCGGTCGGTGGCGATCAGGCCGGGGTTGATTCCGACCACGCGCACTCCGTAGGAGCGGCTGGTCGCGCCCAATGCCCGCGTCATTGCCATGATGGATGCATTGCCGGCGGTGCCTGCGATGTATGCGGGCGTGTGTGCTTCGCCGGCGGCGCCGATGACGTTGACGATCACGCCGCGGCCGCGTTCGCGCATGTGCGCGAGCATTGCCCGGCACATGTTCTGGTAACCGAAGACTTTCAGGTTCCACGCGTCACGCCAGCGATCCTCTGTCATCGTGTGGATGTCGCCTGCCGGAATCGCGCCGGCATTGTTGACCAGGATGTCGACGTCTTTGCATTGCTCAACCAGCGCGCGGGCCGCGTCGCCATCAGACAGATCCGTGGCATGAATCTCGACCTTGACGTCGTATTGTTTTTTGAGCTGTGCCTGCGCTTTCTCCAGATCGGCTTTGGTGCGTGCTGCGAGATGCAGGTTGCAGCCGGCTTGTGCCAGGCTGTCAGCGGCTGCGTAGCCGATTCCCTTGGAAGCGCCGGTGATGAGTGCCCAGCGGCCTTTTAGTCCCAGATCCATCAGTGTCTCCCGTGTATTTGTATTGTTCGTTCAAGACCGCAAGCATAACCCGCTGTGGCCGTTCAAGTCAGGGCGGGAAGGTGCGGCCGCGGGACTACAGGATCTTGCCGGTGCGCCGCCCGGCAAACCGACCTGTTGCTGCTCCGGTCAGTGTGGCCGACCTTGCCGGTTTACCAGATAGATCCCGGCAATCACCAACGCAGCGGCGAACGCGAACTGCGCACGCAGCGGTTCATTCAGCACGACGACGCCGGCAAGCACGCCAAACAGCGGCGCGAGGGAGGAAAACGCGGCGAGCCGGCCGGCCAGAAAACGGGTCAGCAGCCAGAACCAGGCGAGATGGCTGGCAAAGGAAACGACGATGCCCTGGAACGCGATGCTGGCGACCGCGGTCGTTGTAACCGCAACGATGCCGGGCTCGCCGATCAGCATCGATATGAACGGCAGAACCAGTGCGGCGATGCCGATCTGGTAGAGCAGCGTCTTCGAGGCGCTGGCCTGCGATAACGCGGTCGTTCGAATGACGACCGTCGTCGCAGCCCAGAAAAAAGCGGCAATGACGCCGAAGGCGTCGCCAAGCAATGAACCGGGACTGGAGAGAAAACCGTCGCCGAACGCGACCGCGATGCCGGTAAAGCCGAGCAGTACCCCGGCCCACTGATTGCCGGCCAGTTGTTCGCCCTTGACGAACAGGTGAACGCCAACGGCTGTGAGCACGGGCGTGAGATAGACGAAGACCACCATGCGCGATGCGCTGGTATACGAGAGCCCGGCGTACACGAAGAAGAATTCGCCGGCGTAGAGGGCGCCTGCAGCCAGGCCGGGCCACAACGTACCGTCGCGATTGAATAACGGCGTGCCGCGCCATCGTGCCCAGCCGAACAGCAACGCCAGCGAAATCGTGGACCGCAAGCCGGCCTGCATGACAACCGAAACATCATCGGCGGCGAGCTTGATCGCAACCTGGGTAAATCCCCAGATCGATGTCAGCAGTACCATGGTTGCGATGGCGCTGGCGTCCAGCGGTTGGCGTTGGTTCATTCCTGTGTTGCAGCCTGACGCGGGCGATCGCGCGTCGAGGTTGTGCGCGCGTCAATCGTCGTTGAGTGAAGGCATCCAGTAGGTCGGACGGATTGCTGTTGCCGACGTCGCATTCTTCACCATTGATACGCCGGTGGCGATCAGGGCGCTATCGATTTTGCACGACACGGCCCCGGCAATATCAGTTTCAAGCTGATCGCCAATCATTACCGCGTTGCGGGTGCCGAAGCGGGTCATTGCCGCATCGTACAGATCGGCGTTCGGTTTTCCGAGCCGGTCGAACACCAGATCCGCGCGTTGCGGATAGCGGCGGCGCAACGCCGATTCGACAATGAGCGCAACGCTGCCGGCTGCAATCCCGAAACGGTCCTCGCCGTGGGGAAAAATCAGGTCCGGATTTGGCAGCACGAGCCGCACACTCTTCCCGGCGTCGATTGCGCGAAAAAGCGTCGACAGCGTTGCATCAACCGTTTCGACGAAGTCGTAACCGTTTTCATCCCCCACCACGAGTACGTCGCAGTCGCTGTCGGCGGGCACGATCGTGCCGCCGGCGTGTTCGACAAACCGGTTGCTGTCGGGCGTTCCGAGCACGATGCACCGGGCGCCTTCCAGTTGGTGCCGCGCGAAGTATTCGACCAGCAGCAAGCCGGAAGAAATGATCCTGTCGACGGGTATATCGAGTCCGAAACCGCGGTAGCGCATTGCCGCGGTATCCGGCAGCTTGGAAGCGTCGTTGGTGAGAACGGCATACGGTTTGTCCAGTTCGTTCAACCGGGCGATGGTCTGCTGCGCACCGGACAAGGCGCCCGCTGAGTGCACCAGCACGCCGTAGGCGTCGAACAGGATCAGGTCGTAGCGTTCGATCAGCGCGCCAATAGAGACGCGTGCAATCGGGTTTGATTCGGGGCCTTGCGTCAAGCGGTGACCTCGGCCGAGGTCAACTGGTACCTGAAAAGCTCCGGTGCGAGGCTGTCTAGCCGTCCGTCGGTGGTTTCGCCCTGCGGATACATGAAGAAGGGTATCGCCGGGCCGTTCGAGAACGGCAGTTCGATGTCGTGGCCGAAGTTGTACGCCAGCCAGTTGGTCTCCCAGGCGCCGAACAATTGCTCGCGCACCTGCGTGACCAGCGGATGCGTCAGCGTCAACCCGGGCCGTTCTTCCAGCACGACCTTGCGCACGTCAGCCGGATCGGCCGGTACCCAGCCGTAGGCTTCGAGGAATACTTCCGCGCGGCAATGCTGCGCCTTGCTGATGTCGCCGCTCTTGCCGAGGCTGCGATAGCCGAAGAGCGAATCGGCGACGCGCACGCCATACACATCGCGCGCCGGGATGCCGACCGCGCGGCACATGCCAACGAACAGGGTGTTGATATCCGCGCACTTGCCGCTGAGGTCGCCGGTCTCGAGCATCGTGCCGATGTCACCGAGTCCGCAGCCGCGCGTTTTCGGGTTGCGCGCGGTGTTGCCGACAATCCACTCGTAAATCGCCCGCGCCTTGTCGGTATCGGAGCGCGCATCGCCAATCGCGGCGTTCGCTGTACGCAGGACGATGCCGTCGGTCGGGACCAGTGCCGTCGCTTCGGTATAAAGGCGCCGTTCCGTCTCCGACAGGCGGTGCTCGCCGCGCGCCTCCCAGTCGGTGTTGCGGTCGCGGGTCGCGAAACGGCTCCGTACTTCGAGCACCGGTACATCCAGCTCCGATGCCGATTGCTTGTCGGTCCATTCGGCAAACAGCATCTGCGTGCCATAACGGGCTTCGGTCACGGCTTGCATGCTTGCGGCATTGCCGGACCAGCGGTTGCCCATCGGCCGCATCCACGTATCTTCATGCACCGAAGGCAACGGCAGCCAGACGCGCGATTTCCTTTTCGCCTCCGACAGTTCGATGCGGGTGACCACTTCGAATACGCGCCAGCCCCGCGGCTCAGGCTCGAACCGGGATGGTGAAACGGTTTGCGGGTTTTCGCCACTGGTTGCGGCGGTCGCGAACCGGGGCACGGATGAGGCAAGCAGCGCACTCGCGCTGCCTTGCAGAAATGAACGCCTGTCCATCGGGTGCTTTCTCTCTATGAATTGTGATCCGTCACGAAGCGGCTGCGCTATTGCTTTGGCAGCAACTCGCGGATCTTCGCTTCGACTTCGGGTGCGTCCCAGGCGAGTTCGCCGAGCACCTGGTAGCGAATGTTCTGGTCGGCATCGATGACGAATGTGGTCGGCAGCCCGCGCTTGACCCAGGCTTTCGACGCGCGCATGTCCGTGTCCAGCAACACCGGAACATCTACACCGATTTTTTTCAGGAACGGCGTGATGCGCGCCGGCTTCTCGCCGAAATTGACGGTGACCAGCGCAAACGGCTCATCGGCCATTTTTGCGGCAAGCCGTTCGAAAGAGGGCATCTCTTCGATGCACGGCGCGCACCAGGTTGCCCAGAAGTTCAGCACTACGACCTTGCCGCGGTAGTCGGCCAGTTGCCGTTCCTTGCCGTCAAGATCCTTCAGTGCCAGCGGTGGCGGCGCACCGCCGGTCCATTCCTTGATCTTGGACAGGTCGGCCGCGGCTGCCGTCAACGCGGACGCGGCCAGGATGGCTGCCAGGAAATGGTGTATTCGCATCGGATCAAAGGCTCGGGACAATCAGCAGCCCGCGAGTTTTACATACCCGGGAGGATGGTAACAACCCTGCTTGTGCAAAGGGCAACGGTGAAGGCGATGCAGGCGAACCCGCATCGCTTCCGTGCCGGTGAACGCCCCGCGGCCGTTATACGTCCCAGGGGTTCGGGCGATCCTGCTTGATGCCGTATTTGCCGATTGCCTCGCTGACCGTCTTGCGCTCGATGCTGCCTTCGTCCGCCAGCGCCTTGAGCGTCGCGACCACGACATGATGACGGTCGACCTCGAAGAAGTCGCGCAGCGCGGCGCGGGTGTCGCTGCGCCCGAAGCCGTCGGTGCCGAGCGTCACGTAACGTCGCGGTACCCAGGTGCGAATCAGGTCGGCAACCGAACGCATGTAATCGGTGGAGGCGATGATCGGGCCGCTGGTGTCGTTCAGACACTGCTCGACCCATGAAGGTTTCGGGTCGCGCTCCGGGTTGAAGCGGTTGTCACGTTCGACCGACATGCCGTCGCGCCGCAGTTCGGTAAAGCTGGTGACGCTCCACACATCGGCGCCGACCTTCCAGTCCTGTTCCAGCAAGTCGGCCGCGGCCAGCACTTCGCGCAGGATGGCGCCGGAGCCGAGCAACTGCGCGGATGCCGCGGGCTTCTTCGCCTTACTCTGGCGCAGGCGATACATCCCTTTGAGGATGCCTTCCTCGGCACCCTCCGGCATGGCGGGGTGCTGGTAGTTCTCGTTCATCATGGTGACGTAATAGAACACGTCTTCCTGCGCTTCCAGCATGCGGCGCATGCCGTCGCGGATGATGGTCACCACCTCGTAACCGTAGGTCGGATCGTAGGCCACACAGTTGGGTACGGTGGAGAACAGCAGGTGGCTGGAGCCGTCTTCGTGCTGCAAACCCTCGCCCGACAACGTCGTGCGTCCCGCCGTCGCGCCCAGCAGAAAACCGCGCGCACGCGAGTCGCCGGCCGCCCATATCAGGTCGCCGATGCGCTGGAAACCGAAACAGGAGTAGAAGACATAGAACGGCAGCATCGGCACGCCGTGCACCGAATACGAAGTCGCCGCAGCGATCCAGGATGAAATAGCGCCCGCTTCGGTGATGCCTTCTTCCAGAATCTGACCGTCCTTGGCTTCCTTGTAGTAGAGCAGTTCGGCCTTGTCTTCCGGTTCGTACAACTGCCCGAAGGGCGAATAGATCGCGACCTGCCTGAACAGCGATTGCATGCCGAAGGTGCGCGCTTCGTCGGCGACGATCGGCACGATGTGCTTGCCGAACTGCTTGTCGCGCAGCAGTTGCGCCAGCATGTTCACGAACACCATGGTGCTCGACTGCTCGCGTTCCCCGGTGCCCTCCAGCAGCCTGGAGAATGTCGAGAGCTCGGGTACGGAAGGACTGTCGGCCTGTCGTGCGCGTTGTGGCAGGTAGCCGCCCAACGCCTGGCGACGCGCGTGCAGGTATTTCATCTCCGGGCTGTCTTTTGGCGGGAGGAAGAAACGCAGGTTCTCCACGTCATTGTCGGAAATCGGTATTGCAAACCGGTCGCGGAACGCCAGCAGCGCATCGGTTTCCAGCTTCTTTTGCTGGTGGGCGGTCATCTTGCCCTGGCCCCAGGTGCCCATGCCGTAACCCTTCTTGGTCTGGGCGAGGATAACCGTCGGCCGGCCCTTGTGATTCGAAGCTGCGTGGTAGGCGGCGTAGATTTTTACCGGATCGTGTCCGCCGCGCTTGAGCCGGTCGATGTCTTCGTCGGACAGGTGCGACACCAGGCTCTGCAATTCCGGATACTTGTTGAAGAAGTGCTCGCGGTTGAACTGGCCGTCGGTGGCTGCGTAGGTCTGGAACTCTCCGTCGACGGTCTCGTGCAGGCGTTTGAGGATGACGTTGTCGGTATCGCGGGCGAACAGCGAATCCCAGTCCGACCCCCACATCACCTTGATGACGTTCCAGCCGGCGCCGCCGAACAGTCCTTCCAGTTCCTGTACCACCGAGCCATTGCCGCGCACCGGGCCATCGAGGCGCTGCAGGTTGCAGTTCACCACGAAAATCAGGTTGTCCAGGCCCTCGCGCGCGGCCAGCGACAATCCGGCGAGCGACTCCGGTTCGTCCATCTCGCCGTCGCCGACGAAACACCACACCTTGCGGTCCCCGGCCGGATTGATGTCGCGATGTTCGAGGTAACGGATGAAGCGTGCCTGGTAGATGGCGGTGATCGCGCCAAGGCCCATCGAGCCGGTTGGAAACTGCCAGAAATCCGGCATCAGCCACGGGTGGCAATACGATGACAGTCCCTTGCCGCCGGTTTCCTGGCGGTAATTGGAAAGGTTCTCCTCGCTCAACCGGCCTTCCATGAAAGCGCGCGCGTAAACCCCGGGCGCCGAGTGCGGCTGGAAGTAGATGCAATCGCCCGACTGACCGGCGCGGAAGAAATGGTTGTAGCCGACCTCGAACAGGTCTGCCGACGATGCGTAAGTGGCGATGTGTCCGCCCAGTTCCGGGTGGGCGCGATTGGCGCGCACCACCATGGCGAGCGCGTTCCAGCGCACCAGCGCGGATAACCGCGCCTCGATCTCCGGGTTGCCGGGAAACTGTGGTTGGTCGGCCAGCGAAATCGTGTTGCTGTAAGGCGTGTTGACCACCGGCGGCATCGGCACCCGCAGGCGCCGCGCCTGCTCGATCAGCTTCATTAGAATGAATGTCGCGCGCTCCGCGCCTTCGAGTTCGACAATGTTCTTGAAGGCCTCGATCCATTCGCGCGTTTCGACTGGATCCATGTCTTGCGGCAGCACGCGCCAGAATGCTGATATGTTGAGGTCTTGCGCTTCGGAAAGATCGGTCATCAATGTCACCTGATAGTCTGTTTATGCGCCCGGTGCGGGGCGTAGCGAGCAGCACGATGGTAACGTTTTATGCGTAGCATGGGGTTTCGTTTGACGCCAGAATATCGTGTTCAAACAGCATATAATTCCGAATCGTTTGAGAATATCCACATAATATATTGAGTATGTTGCTCGATTCGATCGACTGGAAAATCCTTTCCCTGTTGCAGGGGGACGCGCGCATGTCCAACGTGCAATTGGCGCACGCGGTGGGGCTGTCGCCGTCGCCCTGCCTGGCGCGGGTGCGCGCGCTGGAGCAGGCCGGCTATATCAGCCGCTATGTCAGCTTGCTCGATGCGCTCAAGGTCGGTCTGAAAGTCAGCGTGTTTATCCAGGTTGCGCTCGAACGGCAGGTCGAGAAGGCGCTGGAAATCTTCGAGAATGCGATTCGCGAGCGCCCCGAAGTGATGGAGTGTTATCTGATGACCGGGGAGGCCGACTACCTTTTGCGTGTCGTCGTGCCCGACATCCAGGCGCTGGAGGAGTTTGTCCTGAATTTCCTGTCGCGTGTGCCGGGCGTGGGCAACATCAAATCCAGCTTCGCGCTCAAGCAGGTGAAATACCAGACGGCGCTGCCGCTGCCGGCGGATGTGTCGGCAAAGGGCGGTGCTCGTATTCCCGGGCAAAACCGTCAGGACATGCCGCGCAAGGCCGCGAAAGGCAAACGGCGTCGTGACGTATGAGTGAATCCGCAGACGAGGCGGCGAGCGGTAACGGCGCCTGGCCTGCAAGCGTCTGCGTCTATTGCGGTTCCAGCAGCGGTGACCGCGAGGAATACGCCAGCGCGGCGCGCGCGTTGGGAGCGTTGCTCGCGAGGCGCCGAATCAGGCTGGTGTTCGGCGGCGGCAGTGTCGGCTTGATGGGCGTTGTCGCGGATGCCGTCCTCGAGGGCGGCGGCGAGGTCACCGGCGTGATTCCGCATCGCTTGCGCACCGCCGAGCTGGCGCACGACGGCGTGACCGAAATGATTGCGGTCGACTCCATGCACGCCCGCAAGCAGCGCATGGTAGAACTGTCGGACGCGTTCATTGCACTGCCGGGCGGCATCGGCACCATGGACGAACTGTTCGAGACCTGGACGTGGCTGCAACTCGGCATACACGACAAACCGGTCGGGCTGCTCAACGTCGGCAACTACTACGACCCGCTGATCGCGTTCCTGCGGCAAATGGCGGATCGCGGATTTATCCGGCCGGCCCATCTCGACTCGCTGCAGATCGAACGCGACGCCGCACGCCTGGTGGAACGGCTTGGCGCGTTTCGGCCATCGGCCAGCAGCGCCCGGCC
>LJTS01000098.1 GCA_001304425.1 Betaproteobacteria bacterium SG8_40 | reverse complement strand
CCCGCCGCACCTCGATCCGCTCACGCCCCGGCCGCCGCGCGAGATCTTGCGGTTTTCCGGTGCCATGGATACGCCGCGGATCATTTCCGGATGGGCCAACTTCCTTGCGGTGGACGATTTCCGCACATTGGACAGCCTTCTGGTTCGAAGCGAGGCCGACGCGGGAGTGCAACGCTCCGTGTATCGTGCGCAATGCACCGCCAGGCGTGCCTCGTCCAATTCGCGGTTCAACCTGCAATGCACCGGTGACCCGGGCGCGGAACGCTCGATGAGCCTCGTCGCCCAGGTGGAAGAAAACGGTAGCGGCCGTATCGACTGGCTCAGCTTTGGCCCGGCCGGCACCGTGCGTGACGTCAACCTCGATGTCGGCCCGGCGCAGCGCTCGAATACGGAAAGCATGCTGCGTGCGGCGCCGAAGACGGCAGCCCTTTCGACAAGGCTGCCCGATGGCCGCAGACTCGCCGGCGTAACGATCCGCTGGAGCGGCAAGGACAGACAGGACAGCGCATCAGGAACCATTGACGCGCAGCTTGAAGCGATTCTCGTCAACGACTTCGCGCTGGTGCATCGGGCCATCGACAGGGTGCTGGAGCATCAACCCGCCTTGCTCGACAACGTGCCCTTGATGCGTGCGAAGCTGATGCCGGCGCTTCTCGCAGAGCTGGGCGCGCCGGGGGAGTCGATGTCAAGGACGTTCCGCTGCTGTGTTGACGACACTGGAATGCCCGCGCCGACACTCGACGCGCCGGAGATCGACGCCGTCGTGGTGGCGGAGGAGAGACTGCGGCCATTCTTTCGCTACTGCGCAACATGTCACTTCACCGCCGAGCGGTTTCCGCCGAATTTCCTGTCCGGCAAGGCGGATCAGGTCACGGAGAATTTGCGCCGATGCGCACCGCGGATGCTGGTGCGGTTGACGGCATGGGAGATACCCCCGGACCATCGCGCCAAAACACCGATGCCGCCTGTCACTGCCATGCGGGCGCTGGGAACCAGCGCGGATCAATGGGCGGTCAGCAAAGAACTCGAAGCAATGCGTGATTACGTGGAAGAACTGGCTCGGGAGGCAGGCCAGGCAACCGAAACATCCGCGGGCGCCTACCAGAACTATGAGGCACTGCCCTCTTGCCTGCCGTCTGACAGTTGAAGCAAGCACAACACACTGCTACGTCGCCCACGCCAAGCGGTAGATTGTTCACCGGGTTTGCCCCGCAACCGCCGGCCAGTTCCACCGGGATTCTGTTGCCGGTGGTTGCGACTGCCGTCAGTGGCGCCATCCGACGCACCCTTTTGACCTACATCAAATTCATCCGTTTCTTATATCCCGAGTGAATTGACACCGAAACAATGAAGTGTAGTGTTCACTTAAGACTCAGCAAACACAACAGGCAGCAACGATTGACAGAAATTCGAAGGTGCGGGTTATGGGAAATTTGTTTGGTGTCTGTCGTGACGCGGAGCAGCACAAACGCATAAGCGCCATTCGCGTAGTTTTATTTCCCGACAGAAAAGGACGGCAGCAATGAAGAAATCATGTTTCATTCTGGTGGCGGTTACATTTCTGGCGCTCCTCAACGGCTGTGCCAATCAAGAGTTGATCGCCGACGTAGATCCGGCAACCAACCTTTCGGCTCTGAACACCTTCTATGTCGTACGGCTTCCTACCGATGAACGCGGCGTTGAGCAGCTGATCGCGGCGGAGCTGAATACCATGGGAAAAACCGCCACCTCTGGTGTTTCTCCGACACCACCGGCCTCCGTAGACGCCGTCGTAACTTATGAAGATAGCTGGATGTGGGATATCACGATGTACATGATCGAACTGACCGTGTATCTGCAGGACCCGGAAACCGAATACAGATTTGCAACAGGCCGATCATACAGAACGTCTCTGGTAAGAAAGACACCGGAGGAAATGGTCAAGGAAGTTCTGGGGAAAATATTTGAGAAACAAACGGCAGGGGAATCGCAATGAGGACATCCGGTTTCATAGGAGTCTCTTTTTTCATTTTGTTGATGACGGGTTGTGCCGTCGGCAACCAATATGATTATCGCCGCGCGGAAATCGCGTTGCCCGTGGCTGGCGGCGGAACTGTCGGCATGGGCGTGCTGGAGAACAGAGAATACGTATTGAGTGGCGAGAAGAAACCCGACTTCGTTGGCCTGCAACGGGGCGGGTTTGGCAATCCGTTTGACGTCACCACTGCCAGCGGAGATGGCTTTACCAGTGACTTGGCCGACGCCCTTGAAAAAGGTTTGCGTGATAGCGGTTTTGCAGTCAAAAGACTACAGATTACGTCGCCCGGCGCATCTGCCGTGCAAGCTGAAATCGGGAAGAACGGGGAAACCAGGAATATTGTGTTGACTGTGAATGAGTGGAAAACAGATATCTATATGGATATGAACCTCCATTTTGATTTGTTCCTGGAAGTCGTGTCCCGGGACGGCCAAATCCTGGCATCCAATCGCATTAGCGGCGAGGAGAAGGTCAGCGGTGCTGCGATGAGCGCTGACAAGAATTCCAGGCTGGCTGAATCCGCGCTCGAGACAAAGATTGGCCGACTGTTCAACAAGCCGGAAATCATCAACGCCCTGCGGATATGACGGCAGGCCGGGAGCTTTTCGGGCATGCCGGATTTGACGCTATGTGTTACGCGCCGGGCAGTTCCCTGTACGTGCGGGCGGATTTTCTTCCCTGACAAGGGATGACCGCGAATGAATACGCGGCTTGCAATGCAAGGCGCTATGGCGCACCTGATCCCGAGTCACGCAGGTGAATCGCTTCATTGCGTTACCAGAAAGAACAGCACGGCAACTATCACCAGCAAGCCCGACACCTCGAAGAGTTCAAGCAACGATACCGGTGCATCTCGCAGCATGCGCTTGCCATGAAAAACGAGTAGCAGCCCCGGCACGGCAAGAAGCAGCACCGGCCCCCAGTAGCCGAATTCCGGCCCAAACGAAGCCCGCAACGCAGCCAGATCGACGCCGCGCGCACCGAAGTAGATCGCAAGCCACACAAGCATCGCGAACAATACGACCAGGCCCACCGTAATGGCCGCGATACCGGTTAGCCGCTTGAATTTCCTCATCGCGCCGCGCAATTTTCGGGGAGAGACGTCATGTCAGCGCCTCGATGCCAGCCATTACTGGCGTTCCTTCCGGGCAAATCGCCGGACGAACTTCTCCTCCGCCTCGAGCGTGCCAATCAGGACCAACTCGGCCTCCTCCGGGAGCAGCGCGTCGCGCGAGGGATTGACGATGCGCTTTCCGGCGAGCTCGACAGCAATGACGGTGCAACCGGTCTCGGCGCGAATCGCACAGTCACCGATGGTGCGGCCAGCAAGCGCCGGCGGCACGCGTACGGAAAATACGTTCACACCCTCGGCGAGCAGCAGGGAGTCGCTGCCGCGCAATTCGTTGAAGACCGAATTGGCTCCCATCGAGGCGTAAGACAGCACGAGGTCGGCGCCGGCCCGGTGCAAGGTAGGGACGTTGAGCTCATTGGTACAACGGCAGATGATCTGGATGTTGGGCCGTAACCGGCGGTAGAGGATGGTCAGGAAGATGTTCAGGTCATCGTCGTGCGTGGTAATGATGACAGTTGAAGATTCGCGCATGCCGGATGCGACGATGATTTCGAATTTCGCCGCATCGCCGATAATGGCGCGCGCCGGGTCCCGCACCCGATCGGCGACCAGCTCGATCGTGACCCACTCGATCTTGCGCTCATCCAGCGCATCGGCGGTCGCGCGGCCCACCCGGCCGCTACCGACAATCACGACCCGGCTTTCGCCGCGCTCGGTACGGCACATCAACCGGTTGTAGCGGTCGAACTCTTCCGGCGTGCCGGCAAGCACGAGGATCGTGTTCGGCCCGATCTCGCTTTCCGGCCCGGTGGGCTTGAAAACGCCGTGATCCCACAACCCGACAACGCTGACCCCGATGTCGCCCCACAACCCGGTCTTGTCGATCTTCTGTCCGACCAATGCCGTTCCGCCGGCACTGGCCTCGGCGATGTGGAGTCCGTAGATTTCCCCGATGCGATGCGCCGAAGCATCGCGGTCGATGACGCGACGGGCAAGCGCCTGCCCCATCATGAACTCCAGACGCAGCACGCGCGTGGCGCCTGCGAGTTCCATGGCATCCCAGGCGGCCTCGTTGGTCGCCGTGGCGACGATGGGAATATCGGGAGCGACCCCGCGCACGGTAAAGATCACGTTGGTGTTGATGACATCGGTGCGCGTGGTGACCACCATGGCGGCCTGCTCGATGCGCAAGCGCCGGTAGGTCTCCGGGTCGTTGAATTCACCGAGAACAGCGGGCAGGTTCTGGTCATGCAGCTCCAGTGCCTCGGCCAGCGTCGGGACAAGGATGAAAAAAGGATGCGCGTGCCGTTTCAGGAGCTTGATCAGGTACTTCGTGATCGGCCCGTGGCGGGTCAGCAAAATGTGGTTGCGGGTGTCGGCTGGCAGCTCGCGGGGCGCGCGGGCACGGGCCTGCGCCTTCATCCAGGGCGCATAGAAGAACTCGATAAAGGTAAAAGGCAACAACACCAGCAGGAACACGACGCCTGTAACCAGTACGAACAGCGAAAACACCCTCCCGATGTCGCTCTGGAAGGTGATATCGCCGAAACCCAGCGTCGACATTACGGTCAGCGTCCAGTAAACGCCCGTGATCCAGCTGTGCTGCTGGCCCTCGAGCGCCATCAGGTAGTGAAACCCGGCGCTGTACGCCGTGATCAGCGCAAGGAGCACCACCAGCAACCTGATAAGGGCAATCAGGTTGGAACGGCTGGTCCGGCTCTCCAGAAATGCGGCTACAACCGCAAGGAGTGATTTCATGTTTCTTTTCCCTGGCGCGCTTTACGCTGCTGGCGACGGATAATCTGGTGCCGCCGCCAGTCTCCGGGCGCCTGCGGCACCTACAGCGTAACAGACGGGAAAGCGATCGGCACGGTCAGACAATTCAATGGCTCAAACCCCTCTGTCATTACCATTTCCTTCGGATCGGTTCCTGTCTCTGGCACACATGCTCCGGGGGCAGCAGAAACAAGAAACAGAGCCCGGCCCGTGACCGGGTCGGCATGGCGCGGCCTTAATTTCGACCTGCACCTTGCAATTCGTCGATGCGGCCCCCAATATAGGCTTACGACTTTTGTATTGGCTTATCTCCGCTTCGTGCCGGGTTCTCCGGCCTCTAGTTCAAAGACTACCCACTACAGTTCAGTTGTTCGTTTGCGCGCCCGATTGGCGCGGTAATTTTTGTCAAGGAGGCCTGACATATGGCTATCGGAACAGTTAAGTTTTTCAACGCCACCAAAGGATTCGGATTCATCTCACCGGAAAACGGTGATAAGGACGTATTCGTGCACATCAGTGCCGTTGAGCGTGCCGGCATGAACACGTTGAACGAAGGGCAACGCGTCAGCTACGAGGTAATCAGCGAGCGTGGCAAACTGGCCGCGGATAATATCAGCGCAGCTTGAGCGCGGCTCCCGTGACGTGAAGGCGCGGGGCAAGCACGAAAAAGGCGGTCATCAGGACCGCCTTTTTTTTCGCATGGAACAATCTGTCGGCCATTGCCAGCCCCGTATGACCAGGTTGTTGCAGATCCTGCATATGGCCTTGACCGCCTGACTCGCCGGCAACCGGCGAAACAGGCGACCAGGAATCCGTTACGGGTTGACGGATTGTCCTGACCGGCTGATCGCATGAACCACGACATGCGCGATCAACGGGACCATCAGTATTGCGCCGCCAACAATAAAGGCAAAACCGTACCCTTCAAAAAGCAGTTGCGGCGGAAGCCAGTCGATGCCGGCGACGACTTTCAGAAGTCCGGTAGCCAGAAGCACGGTGCCGATCACATCGAGAACGACAAATCTGGCGGGAATTGCAAAGGGTTTTCCGGTGTCCATTGTGCACACATCCTCTCCATGACAGGGGCACGCGTTGCTTCGCGTGCTTCGTGAAGGTCACAGCACGGGAAGAGCAAGACTTTTGCCATGAACGACGACCAGTCTGGACGAACCCGGACAACCCTTCCGCCCTGCCTTTTTCAACGCCCTGCCGCAGGCGCCATGCCCCGGCTACTTCACACGCATCATCTTGCTGTGGTTGCGGCCGATGATGACATCCATATAGCCTGACAGCGATTCGTCCAGTTCCGCATCGCCGGTATCGATGTGCAAGGAAGAAAGCCTCGTGAGCTTGCCCCTGTCGCCAATGACGATGATGTTTTCACGCCCGATGCGCCGCAGCACCTTCGGACTGAACTGCTTGTTGCCGCGACCGAAGATGAAGCCGTTGCCGCCGAGCGGCGTCACGACGATGACCGCCTCGGCATGGCGGTCGAGCAGTTCGAGGATCGCCCGCTCGTTCAGGTCGCTGCCAACCAGTTGCCGGTCTGCTACCGCATCGACACCCAGCAGCGTTTTTTCGATCCCGAGTTCATCTGCAATCGCCCGCACCGTGGTCCCGGGGCCTAGCAGGTAAAGTGTCTTCGGCGCCATTTCCTCGATCACGGCTTCGGCGATTTCCCGTTTCGCTTCCGCCGTGGAACCGGTCGTGCCGGATACTTCCTTGCCTGCCTGCAGCAGCTCTTTCGCCTGGGGCACGAGCAGGAAACCATAATGGCGCGAATTGACGATCCCGGCACGGAACGCATCCTCGTCGATATCCAGGACCTCCTCCTCGGACACGTCCGCACCGTCGACGAACGCGTCGAGCAGTTCCGCTGCCGCCCGCGGGTTGTATGCGAACACCGAGCTGTAGACTTTTACGCCCGCCGGTATTGCGATGACCGGCACGCGCAGCCCGATGGCATCGGCGATATCTCGCGCAGTACCGTCGCCACCCGCGAAGGCGATCAGTTCTACGCCCTCGTCCAGCATTTCGCGCGCAATGGCGATCGTGTCCTTCCCCGTCGGCTCACCCGTTAGCGTACCGACGGTGTCATAGACCAGTCCGGCGGCATCCGCGTGATCTGCGCCCATCGGACCGGGCGCCACCAGCAACCGGATCGCGTCGCGGCAGGAAATGTGAGACAGGAACTCCCGCGCCCGCGCCGGGCTGACCGGCTCGGCCCCCAGCGCCAGCGCCTTCGCGTGCATCTCGCCATCGGTGCCTTTCAGTCCGACGCTACCCCCCATCCCGGCGACGGGATTCACGATCAGACCGATTGTGCGCATCCTGGCGGCTCCGTCGAACGGCTGGCGGTTTGTTCAGACGCGCCCGGCACACCGTCCGATCAGTTCGTGCCCGAACTGTCGAAAGCGTACGCCCCGCCCGCCTCGATCGCACGCCGATACGCGGTCCGGGCCTGCATGCGCGCAAGATATTCCTTGAGCCTGCCATGCTTCGCGCTCGCGAGTTTCGCGTACACCGCAAATTCCAGCGGGAACCCCATCTGGATATCCGCGGCACTGAACTCCTTACCCGCCAGATGCGGACTACGGCCAAGTTCCTCTTCGACCAGGTCCAGTTCGTTGCCGATCATCACTTCGACGCGTTCCTGCATCGCCCTCGCCGCCTCCCCGACGCGCGTCAGGTACAGCCGCGACACCAGGTGAAGCATCATCGTTCCTTCCGCAAAGTGCATCCAGTACAGGTAACGCACGCGCTCCGGCGTGCCGGCCCGCGGCGCCAACCGGCCTTCGCCATAACGCTCGAGCAGGTACTCGATTATCGCGCCGGACTCCGGCAGGATCAGGTCGCCATCCTGCATCACCGGGGACTTGCCGAGCGGGTGAATGGCACGCAGCTCCGGGGGCGCGAGGTTGGTTTTGGGGTCGCGCTGATAATTCTCGATCCGGTACGGCATTGCCAGTTCCTCCAGTAGCCAGAGGACGCGTTGCGAGCGGGAATTATTCAAGTGGTGTACGACAATCACGTGTTCTGCCTCCTGGAGTGTTGATCAATCAGCCGGGAATTCCGGTGCGATCCCTGCTAGGCACTGGCACTGGGCCGTTGCGATACCGACTCGTACCAGCGCGCGACATGTTTGCATTGTGCGGGAATGGTGACTTCGGCCCGTTTGGCAAATTCGATCGCAATGAACGACGTGATGTCGGCAATCGAGAAATCCGGGCCGGCAACGAAGGCGTTATCGGCCAGCTGCCGGTTCCAGAAATCAAAGAAACGCGCCATCCGTTTCTTGCCGCGATCGACCAATGCGGGTATTTGCGGAAAACCGTCGGGCACGCCGGCTATTCCCCGGCCCTCGAACATCGGCGCTGCATTGCGCACAAGCTCTCCAGCGGCGTTCACCCCTTCCAGCTCGGCGCGCCGGTCCCACATCTCGATGATCGCCTGTTCCCTGGCGTCCCGCCCCATCAACGGCGGCTCTGGGTGCAGAACCTCGATATAGCGGCAAATTGCGACCGAATCGCCAATGCACGTCCCGTCGTCCAGTTCCAGCACGGGCACCGTGCAAAACGGATTGAGTTTCGCAAACTCGGGCGCGAACTGCTCCTTTTGTCGTGTGTTCACCTCAACGACAGGAATCGTGACGCCTTTCTCCGCCAGGAACATGCGGACGCGGCGGGGGTTGGGGGCAAGTGCGAAATCGTAAAGCTTCATGGCGTCTTCCTCTTCGGAGCGGTAAAGGTTCGGGGACTAGATTCTAGTCTCAACCAGCCGTGCTGCGGTTACGACAGCAACAATGTCGCAAGAAACCCTTGTACGCCCGCTATCGTTGCGCGACGTATCGCGACAACCTGCGCTCCGGCAAGAGACCTCAATCCCTGGTCCCCTGCTGACGAAGATCCAGTTCGTTATGAATCAACACCACGCACTGGGACGCAAACAACATTTTCGG
>LJTS01000097.1 GCA_001304425.1 Betaproteobacteria bacterium SG8_40 | reverse complement strand
AGCTGAACAGCGCGTACTGTGTCGCCGAGTAGTTCAGGTTGGTGATGCCTGACAGGTAAGCGATGAACGCGGCACTGGCGATGCCGGCGCTCAGATTGTCCGCGGAGATCGTGAATACAAGCCCGGTCAGGTCGTGGCCGCGTGTGGCCAGCCAGGCAAACAGCAGATTGGTCACCGCCGAGAGCAGGGCGCCCAGAAACAGCGTTCGGATGACGCCGATGCGCAGGCTCAATACGCCGCCGAGGGCCGCACCCACAAGGGTCATGATGACGCCGTAGACTTTCGAGATGGTTGCGATCTCGTCCTTGGTGAAGCCCATGTCGTGGTAGAAGGGATTGGCCATCACGCCCATCACCACATCGGAGATGCGGTAGGTGCCGATGAGCGCGAGCAGCAGCAGCGCGTCATATCGATAGCGCTTGATGAAGTCAAAGAACGGCATGACGAAGGCTACCAGCAGCCATTGCCCAAGGCGCTGCACCGGGCTGGCGGATATTGCGATTGCCCGCGTGGCGGGCGTCGTCGCTGTTTCGCTGGCGCCCATTGGCATCGGTTCGGCGGATAGCAATACGGTGATGATGCCTACGCCCATCAATGCCGCCATGATGAAATAGGTCACAGCCCAGGGCGCTTGCTCGTAGGTGGCCTCATTGGCATCGAAAGCCGCTGCGATCAGCAATGCACCGGCCGACGCCACCAGCATCGCGCCGCGATAACCCGCCTGATAGCTCGCAGCCATCGCGCCCTGCTCGGCGACCTGTGCCGATTCGATGCGGAAAGCATCCAGGGCGATGTCCTGGGTGGCGGATGCGAACGCCGTGATCAGTGCGAGCGCGACAATGCGCTGCAGGCCGAGTGCCGGATCGCTCAATGCCATTCCGCACAATCCGAGCGCAACCACGAGTTGTGATACCAGCAGCCAGCTTCGCCGCCTGCCCATCAGCCGCGTGAGAATGGGGATCGGCAGCTGATCTACGAAGGGCGACCAGACCCACTTGAATCCGTAAACAAGGCCAACCAGCGAAAAAAAGCCGATGGTCGACAGATCGACCCCCGCTTCGCGCAGCCAGAACGACAGCGTTCCGAATACCAGCAGCAGGGGCAGGCCGGCGGAGAAGCCGAGAAACAGCATGCGAGCCACATGGGGCCGCGTGTAAATCCTGAGGTCGGCGATGAACCGGGTGAGCCCCTTTGCCCGAGACGATCCGCTGCTCATGCCGGGAAATTATCTGCCGCGTTTGCAGTCATTCCGGCCAGCTCAGAGCTCGTATTCGTAGTCTATGGTCAGCGGAGCGTGATCGCTGAAACGCTGTGCCTTGTAGATGTCCACCTGCCGGGCCTTCGATGCGATGCCGGGTGTCGCCACTTGGTAGTCGATCCGCCACCCGACGTTCTTCGCCCACGCCTGGCCGCGATTGGACCACCAGGTGTATTGCTCCGGTTCCTGGTTTAGCGTGCGGAAAACATCGACGTAGCCAAGCTTGTCGAGAACGCCGGAAAACCATTCACGCTCCTCCGGCAGGAAACCGGAATTCTTGCGATTGGAGCGCCAGTTCCTGAGATCGATTTCCTTGTGGGCTACATTCCAGTCGCCGCAGATGATTACCTCGCGGCCACTGCTGATCAGCCTGTGCAGCGGCTCGATGAGCTGTTCCATGAATTTGAACTTGATCGCAAGACGTTCCGGAGAACTCGAGCCAGACGGCACATACAGTGAAACGACCGACAGGTTGCCATATTGTGCTTCAATGTAGCGTCCCTCGCTGTCGAACTCGTCAATCCCCAGGCCATTTATCACTCGATCCGGCTGCTTGCTGCAATATAATCCAACGCCACTGTAGCCGGGCCGGTCGGCGCAATGGAAATAGCCGAGCAGCTTGTCCGGATTCTGGACGTCAGGCACGATGTCTTTTTCTTGTGCCTTCAGTTCCTGCAGGCAGACGACGCTGGCGGACTGCGTTGCCAGCCAGTCCAGTACTCCTTTGTTGACGGCAGACCGGATGCCGTTCAGGTTCAAAGAGACTATTCGAAGCATATGATGAATTCGGATTTCAGACAGGATTTCATTCAGTTTGCCCTCGCCGCCGGAGTTCTTTGTTTTGGAGAGTTCAGGACGAAGGCCGGTCGTCTTTCGCCGTATTTTTTCAACACCGGATTGTTCAACGATGGAGACTCGCTGCGAAAGCTCGGTCAATTCTACGCCAAAGCCATCACTGCGTCGGGCCTGAAGTTCGACATGCTGTACGGTCCCGCCTACAAGGGAATTCCGCTGGTTTCCAGTGTCGCAGTGGCGTTCGCTGAAATTGGGCGCACTGTACCGTTTTGCTTCAATCGCAAGGAGACCAAGGACCACGGTGAAGGCGGCAATACCGTGGGTGCGCCACTGGGCGGGCGGGTGCTCATCGTTGACGACGTGATCTCGGCCGGTACTTCGGTGCGTGAATCGGTCGATATCATCCGTACCAACGGAGCCGAGCCGTGCGGCGTGGCGATTGCTTTTGACCGCATGGAGCGCGGCACCGGCGAGCGATCGGCCGTTGACGAAGTTCGCAGCATCTTCTCCCTGGAAGTGGTCAGCATCTCGACGCTGGACGATCTGTGCGGTTTTCTGGCCGCCAGCCCTGAATTGGCACAGCAGTTGCGTTCGGTTCAGGACTATCGCCGGAAATATGGTGTGAACACATGAAGCTTTGCGAGCGACGACTGACCCGGGTTGGGGTGCTGCTCGTCCTGTTTTCCGTTGCAGCACCGGCAGTTGCGGTCGAAGCGCACATGTACCGCTGCAAGGATAAGAACGGACGCGTCTACTATTCGGACCGTCCGGGGATGGAGTGTCAGGGCGGCGAATCCGATGAACTGACCAAACACGGCCTGGTTCTGGAGCGTCCCGACGCTTTGCGTCCGGGCGAGACCGAGGAAGAGCGCCAGGCAAGACTTGCCCAGCAGCGGCAGGATCGCGCGCTGTTGCAGACCTATAGCTCCGAGCAGCAGATCGAGGAAGCCAAGAAGCGCAGCCTCGAGAACCCTTTGCTGGCGGTCAAGTATGCAAAGAAGAAGCTCGCGATCTACACCGACCGGCTGAGCGAACTCAGGGCCCGTGAAGTGGGGTACTCGATCGACGGCAAGGACACGCCGTTGTCGTTGATCGAGGAAATTGACGCCACGCTTTCCGATATCGCCCGGCTGGAGTACGAACTGGAGACGAAACAACGCAGCGTTGACCGCGTCATCGACCGTTATGAGGCGGACAAGGAACGTTACCGCCAGCTCGTCGAGGCATACGACAAGCAGAAACGCTAACCGCGTTGCGCGCCAGGTTATCCGGGCGCGAGGCTTGCCGGCTGCGGGGAGTTAACGGCTATCCAGTTTCTGCTTCAGGATTTCGTTGACCTGGGCCGGATTCGCCTTGCCCTTGCTGGCCTTCATGATCTGGCCGACCAGTGAATTGAACGCCTTCTGCTTGCCGCCGAGATAGTCGGCAACCTGGCGTTCGTTGGCGGCGATGACTTCGTCCACCAGCTTTTCGATGGCGCCGCTGTCCGATATCTGGCGCAGCCCGCGCCTGTCGATGATTTCATCGGCGCTTCCCTCGCCCTTCCAGAGTCCGTCGAACACATCCTTGGCCAGTTTCGAGGAAAGCGTCTTGTCGATGACGCGGCTGATCAGTCCGGCCAGTGCCGGCGCGCTGACCGGACACGCTGCCAATTCCACCTCCGCCCGGTTCAGTGCCGCCGCCAGTTCGCCGTTGATCCAGTTGGCGGTCAACTTGGCCGCTGCCGGCCGGTCACCGCCGGCGACTTCTGCAAGCGTTGCTTCGAAGAAGTCCGCCGTATCCCGGTCGGAGACCAGCAATACGGTGTCCTGGCCGGATAGTCCGAGTTCGGTCTGGTAGCGATGGCTGCGAGCGGCCGGCAACTCCGGCATCGCTTCGCGGGTGCGCTCCAGCCAGGCGTCGTCAATTTCCAGCGGCAGCAGGTCCGGATCGGGAAAGTACCGGTAGTCATGGGCGTCTTCCTTGGTGCGCATCAACCGCGTCTGGCCCGAATCCGGATCGAACAGCACGGTTGCCTGCTGGATCTGTTGGCCGTCTTCGAGTTGCTCTATCTGCCAGCCCGCTTCGTATTCGATCGCTTGCTGCAGAAAGCGGAACGAATTCAGATTCTTGATCTCGCGGCGTGTGCCGAGCTGATCCGAACCCTTCTTGCGCACCGACACGTTCGCATCGCAGCGAAAGCTGCCTTCCTGCATGCTTCCATCGCAGATATCGATCCAGCGTACCAGCGCATGCAGCGCCTTGGCATACTCGACCGCTTCCTCGGCCGAGCGCATGTCGGGTTCGCTGACGATTTCGAGCAGGGGCGTGCCGGCCCGATTCAGGTCGATTCCGGTCATGCCATGAAAATCTTCATGCAACGACTTGCCGGCGTCTTCTTCGAGGTGAGCGCGGGTCAGGTGGATGATTTTTTCCGCGCCGCCGGCCTGTATCGTCACCTGTCCGCCCTCGACGACGGGGATCTCGTACTGGCTGATCTGGTAGCCCTTGGGCAGATCGGGGTAGAAATAGTTTTTCCTGGCGAACACCGAGCGGCGATTGATATTGGCGCCCACCGCGATCCCGAAGCGGATCGCCTTGTCGACCGCGCCGATGTTGAGCACTGGCAATACACCGGGCAACGCGATGTCAACCGCGCAGGCCTGGGTGTTGGGCGGCGCGCCAAAAGCGGTGGAAGCACCCGAAAAGATTTTCGAGCGGGTCGAAAGCTGAGCGTGGGTTTCAAGGCCAATGACGATTTCCCAGTCCATGATCAACTCGCTGCGACAGGCGACTTGCGCGCATGCCAGTCGGTTTGCTTCTGATACAGGTGGGCGACGTTGAGCATCCGTGCTTCACTGAAGTAGTTGCCGATGATCTGCAGCCCGACCGGCAGGCCGGCACCGTCCGTTCCGCACGGGATCGACATTCCGGGCAATCCGGCGAGGTTGGCGGCAATGGTGAATATGTCCGACAGGTACATCTGCACCGGGTCGGACACCCTGGCGCCTATCCCGAATGCCGTTGACGGCGAGGTCGGTCCCATTATCACGTCGCATTGTTCGAACGCCTGGGCGAAATCGCGTGCGATGAGCCGGCGGATTCGCTGCGCCTGCAGGTAATAGGCGTCGTAATAGCCATGCGAAAGCACATAGGTGCCGATCAGTATGCGCCGCTTGACCTCTGCGCCGAATCCCTGCGCGCGCGTCTTGCAATACATGTCCAGAAGATCGGAATACCCCTCGGCGCGAAAGCCGTAGCGAACGCCGTCGAAGCGTGACAGGTTGCTCGACGCTTCGGCTGGCGCAATGACGTAATAGGCGGGAACCGAGAGTTCGCTTGCCGGCAGCCCGACTTCAACCGTGGACGCCCCCAGCTTGCGGTACTCGTCGATCGCCGCTTCGATCGCGGCGCGAACATCGCTCGATATGCCCTCACCGAAGTACTCCTTGGGCAGGCCGATGCGCAAGCCGGACAGCGGCGCATCGAGCAGGCGCGAATAGTCTTCTTCGGGGCGCTTGAGGCTGGTTGAATCGCGCTCATCAAAGCTCACCATCACATCGAGAAGCAGTGCAAGATCTTCCGCGCTTCTTGCCAGCGGCCCTCCCTGATCGAGGCTCGACGCGAAGGCGATCATGCCGTAGCGGGAAACCAGGCCATAGGTCGGTTTCAAGCCGGATATGCCGCACAGGGCTGCGGGCTGGCGGATCGACCCGCCGGTATCCGTGCCTGTGGCTGCCGGTGCCAGTGCCGCGGCGACGGCAGCGGCCGAACCGCCCGAGCTGCCCCCGGTTACCCGTGTCGGGTCCCATGGATTCTTCGCCGCGCCGAACCAGGAAGTCTCGTTCGACGACCCCATGGCAAACTCGTCCATGTTGGTCTTGCCGAGAATGACCGCTCCGGCGTCATTGAAGCGCTCGATGACATGAGCGTCGTAAGGCGCGCGAAAATTCTCGAGCATGCGGGACCCGCAGGTCGTGCGCCAGCCTTTGGCGCACCAGATGTCCTTGTGCGCAACCGGGATGCCGGTCAACGGGCCGGTGTCGCCCTTCGAGATGCGAACGTCGGCGGCTTTTGCCTGGGCCAGGCTCGCTTCGGCATCGACGGTGATGTACGCATTGACCTCGGCGTTGTGCGCATCGATGCGGTCGAGATAGGCGCGCGTGAGCTCAACGCTGGAAATCTTCTTCTCGGCAAGGCTGCGCGAGAGCGTCTTGAGGCTGGATTCGATCATGCAGTGCGTGCCGGTCGCAGCGGAACGATGACTCGGCGAACCATTATTCAATCACCCTGGGAACCAGGTAAAGCCCGTCCTCGACGGCCGGCGCTACCGACTGAAACAAGTCGTGCTGATCGGACTCGGTCACCGCATCCGGGCGCAGCCTTGCCACAAGGTCCTGCGCATGGGCCATGGGTTCGATACCGGTGGTGTCGACGGCCTGCATTTTCTCGATCAGGCCGAACACACCACCCAGTTGGTCGAGAATCTGGGCACTTTCGGCGTCAGTGACTTCAATACGCGCCAGCATGGCTACGCGCTTTACGTCGTCCAGGGATAGTGACATGGATAGTTAGGGTGCTGTGAGAATGTGATTTGGATGCCGGGACCGGCCGGAGTTGTTGCCGGCAGTCGCTCCGGCGGCCGGCTGCCGTCCTGAAAAGCCCTTAAAAATAGTCCGGAAGGCACTGTTTTTGTTATCTGCCCAAGTGCGATAGGTTATCATAGTCGACGTTTTTTCCCGCACCGCGAGCCACGCTTCCAGCTAAAAAACTATGTTCGGATTTCTGATTGGATACTTTTCAAACGATATCGCCATCGATCTTGGTACGGCGAACACGCTGATTTACGTGCGGGGCAAGGGTATCGTGCTCAACGAACCTTCTGTCGTCGCCATCAGGCAGGAAGGCGGGCCGAATGGCAAGAAGACCATTCAGGAAGTCGGCCTTGCCGCGAAGCAGATGCTTGGCCGCACGCCGGGAAATATTACGGCGGTACGGCCAATGAAGGACGGCGTGATCGCCGACTTCACCATCACCGAGCAGATGCTCAAGCAGTTCATCAAGAAAGTCCACGATAGCCGATTCTTTGCGCCCAGCCCGCGAATCGTGATCTGCGTGCCGTGCGGATCGACGCAGGTCGAGCGGCGCGCGATCCGTGAGTCGGCATTTGGTGCCGGCGCGCGCAAGGTCGAGCTGATCGAGGAGCCGATGGCGGCCGCCATTGGAGCCGGACTGCCGGTCGAGGAAGCCACCGGTTCGATGGTCGTCGACATCGGCGGCGGGACTACCGAGGTCGGGGTTATTTCGCTGGGCGGCATCGTCTACTCGGGTTCCGTGCGCGTCGGCGGCGACAAGTTCGACGAAGCCATCATCAACTACATTCGCCGCAATTACGGCATGTTGATCGGTGAAACGACGGCAGAAGAGATCAAGAAGGAAATCGGGTCCGCATTCCCCGGCTCAGAAGTGCGCGAGAAGGAAGTCAAGGGACGCAACCTGGCCGAGGGCATCCCCCGCAGCTTTACCATTTCCAGCAACGAGATTCTGGAAGCGCTGACCGACCCGCTCAACAGCATCGTCTCGGCCGTCAAGTCCGCGCTGGAGCAAACACCCCCGGAGCTCGGTGCCGACATCGCCGAAAAAGGCATGGTGCTCACCGGCGGTGGTGCGTTGCTGCGCGATATCGACCGCCTGCTCATGGAAGAGACCGGATTGCCGGTGATTGTTGGCGACGACCCGCTGACTTGCGTGGTGCGCGGTTCCGGTCTGGCATTGGACAAGATGGACAAACTCACGGGTATTTTCACCAGCGACTGAGGTACTGCCGGAATGAGCGGATGCCAACCAGGTTTTCCCGCTTCTCCCGCCAGACACCGCTTAAGCTGATCCCGCGCCGATGGAATATTCGCCGCCGCCATTTTTCAAACGCGGACCCAATCTAGTCACACGGCTGACGCTGTTCTCACTGCTGTCGTTGGTGCTGCTGTTCGCCGATGCGCGCTTTCGTTACATGGAGGATATTCGCGCGGTCGTCGGAGTGATCCTTTATCCGTTTCAGGAACTGGTCGACACGCCGGCACGCATGGCCCGCGGAATGGCAAATTACTTCTCCCTGCAGTCGACGCTGCGCGGGGAAAACACCCGATTGCGGGAAGAGGCGTTCGTGAACGCCGGCTTGCTGCAAAAACAGCAGGATCTCATCGCCGAGAACGAGAATCTGCGCGAGCTGCTTCATCTGAGGCCCCGTTTCGAGCCTTCGTCCCAGGTCGCGTCGATACTGTACACGGCGCGCGACCCGTTCGTGCGACAGGTGGTCGTCGACAAGGGTGCGAGCGACGGTGTCGTGCCCGGCGCGCCCGTGATCGATACGCTTGGCCTGGTAGGGCAGGTTCACCGGGTCTATCCGTGGGCGTCGGAAGTCGTCCTGATTACCGACAAGGAGCAGGTCATTCCGGTGCAGGTAGTTCGTAACGGATTGCGCGCCGTCATTTTCGGGCTTGGCTACGATGGCGCGCTGGAGGTGCGCTTCATGCCCGTCAATGCCGATGTCGAAAAAGGCGACCTTCTGGTGACGTCCGGCATCGACGGTGTTTATCCGTCCGGCCTGCCGGTTGCGTTCGTCGACAGCGTCGAACGCAATGCGGCCTACCCGTTCGCGCGCATTACCTGCCGGCCCGCGTCCGGCGTTCGCTCCTACCGCCATGTGATGGTGCTGGGAACCACGGAGGATTATCCCGAGAGGCCGGTCGCGCCGGAGCAGGGCGGGCCTGGCCCTGGAGGAAAAGACTGATGGCCGTTCAGGGGTTCGGGAAAGCCTACGCG
>LJTS01000096.1 GCA_001304425.1 Betaproteobacteria bacterium SG8_40 | reverse complement strand
AGGGCTTGGCCCCGGCTGGCGCGGTATCGGTCCGACCCGCCGAGCCAGCATGTTTTTTGCAGCGCCGAAGTTCCCTGTAGGCACTGCGGATCGACTATGCTTTTGCCGGCACTGGCGAAGCGAGCGTAACCTGGCTGATCCCGTTGGAGTAAGTCAGCCCTTGGGTACGCATAGTGCCATGGTGCCCTGTTGATGCTAACCTGTTGATAGCGAAGCGCTTGCCGGGCGGCGCCGCAACCATTTCCGATAACCGATCCGCAACCCAATCCACCATGCCGACACACGCTGACGCGCGCAACCGGTTCCGCAAGACCTTCGTGCTCGTGATGGTCTTGTCGATATCGCTGGTCTTTGTCGTAACGATCAAGGGATTTCTCACGGCGCTGTTCCTTGCCTCGGTGTTTACCGGCATGGTCTATCCCGTCTATCGATGGCTGCTGCAACGATATCGGGGTCGGGAGGTACTGGCCTCGGTGACGACGCTGATGCTCGTGATCGGCGCCATCGTCATGCCGCTCATCGTATTTTTCGGCATCGTCGTTTCACAGGCGGTTGAGGTCAGTAATATCGTGGCGCCTTGGGTCGAGCGCCAGATTCAGGACAACGCCGGCGGCCAACCGGCCTTGCCCGAATGGGTGCCGTTCGCGGAACAAATCGAGACCCATCGTCCGCAAATCACCGCCAGAATCGCGTCCCTCGTGGACAAAGCCGGCGGCTTCGTGCTCAACAGCCTCTCGAAAGCGACCCAGGTGACGGCGGTTTTCTTGCTGAATCTGTTCGTTATGCTCTATGCAATGTTCTTTTTCCTGATCAGCGGACCCTCGACGATACGCACCGCAATGCGCTACTTGCCATTGTCGGATGTAGACAAGCAACGCATTCTTGATGTCGGACTGTCCGTGAGCAAGGCCACCCTGAAGGGGACGCTGGTGATCGGAATCGTACAGGGCACGCTTGGAGGACTGGGCCTGGCTGTTGCCGGGATACCCGGATACGCTTTCTGGGGCGTGATCATGATGGTTCTGTCGATCATTCCGGGTATCGGCACTGCGCTGGTCTGGGTGCCGGCGGTCGTCTATCTTGCGATCAGTGGTGAGCAAACCGCCGCGCTGGGACTTGCCATCTGGAGCGCTGCGATCGTCGGATCGGTAGACAATGTCTTGCGGCCGCGCCTGGTCGGTAAAAGCACCAGCATGCCCGACCTGTTGATTATGGTGAGCACGCTCGGCGGGCTGGGTTTGTTCGGAGCGCTGGGATTGGTCATAGGGCCGGTCATTGCCGCCATGTTCCTCACCGCATGGACGATATACGGACAAGCCTTCGGCAACCTGTTGTCAGAACCGGCGGATGCGGACCCGCACGACGCGAACGTATGAGTAGCGCGCCCGCGATTGGCCTGATGGCCTTGCCGCTGTTGCCCTCGTTACGATAGTTCACCGCTGGCGGGATTCATGAACACGCACTCGTTCATCTACACGGTAGCTCCGGAGGTCATTGCGACCCTGATCGTTATTGTCGGGGCCTTGCTGATCAACTTCGCGATTTCTGCCGTGCTGCGCACGCGCACGCGCTTTTCCCGAGAGACCAAACTGCGGGCCTCGGTGTTCTGGCGCAACTTCCTGTTACTGGTCACGTTGATCCTCCTCGTGTTCGTGTGGCGCGCGGAGATCCGCGCCGCCGCACTTTCTCTTGCGGCTCTCTCTGTTGCGCTGGTCCTTGCCGGCAAGGAACTATTGACCTCGATTCTCGGTTACATCTACCGCACGACCAGCGGTAGCTTCGATTTCGGCAATGTCATTGAAATAAACGGGGTCAGGGGCGAGGTCATCGACCAGACGCTGCTCAGCACAACAGTGCTGGAAATGAACGAAGATCACCTGTTTACCGGCAAGGTTGCGCAGTTTCCGAACAGCTTCTACGTGACGCATCCACTGAAGAACCATTCGCGTCTCGGCAAGTACCAGCTCGCGCTCATGGTGGTGCCTGTTTCTGCTGCCGATGATCGCGATCTTGAAAAGTCCCTGCTGCTGCAGGCGGCGATGGCCGTTTGCAGCGATTTCGTCGCGCCGACGCAAAAAGCGCTGCACTCCCTCGAAGGCGAACAGTTTGTCGTCATGCCGACGGCGCAGCCCAGGGTTACCACCAAACTGGGCGACGCGGGGAAGGTGGAGCTGACGCTGCGCTATCCCTGCCTCGCAGAGCAACGCACCCGTATCGAGCAGGACATCATCAACCTCTACCTGGCAGAACGCGGCAATCGCGAGGCGGTCCGGCAGTCTTGATTGCGGCGGCCATTGCATATTCCGGTTTGATGCGTGCTACGCTGAAACCTTGGTCAACGGACTGTCAGGGCAGCGTCAATGAGATTCGGACCGGTACGGATTGCGATCGCGGGATTCTGTCTGCTTGCGCCGATGTCCCTGTTGGCCGGATCGGGATGGACCGGTTTTGCGCCGGTGGCCGAGCTTACGCCCACCGCACAATACCGCTACATCGCCAGAATCGAAGTAGATCAAAATCCCAGCGGCTGCCGGAATGCAGAGTATTTTTTCCAGGACTACTCTGTGGCCGGCTCGGAGCTGATGTTCCACACGCTGCTGTCCGCGGTCGAAACAGGAACGCACGTCCGTGTATACGTGACGGGAAAGTGCGATCTGGATGGCAACTCCGAGATTTCCTCCGTCAGTATCGCCCGGCACTCTCCCCGTTGAGCAGCGTTTGTGCATGTCGTTGATGGCGAATCCGCCGTTCGTTGCACAATGCGCAACACTGCGCGGTAACGATAGGCAAGCAGCGCTGGAGGCGTGGTCGCGTTCTTGCTTTTAGCGCCCGGGCGCGTTGGCGCATGACAGGCAAGCCGGACAGCCGGATACAGGCAACATGGCGGCGGCGAAGCCGTCCTTGTTTCGTGATTTGGCATGAAGAGAGCGGCAACCGTAGATTTGCATCAACGGGCGTGCAACACTTTTTTGCAAACGATTCTTCCGGGCATAGATGATCCGCCGCATTTTCAACAACGTGTTCAAGGCAATTTCTTCATGGTTCCGCCGTCCTGCGCGCGAACCCGAGGGCAAGTTGTACAAGGGCAGTCATGCGGCATTCGGGCGCAGCTTCGCGCTGGTGCAGTTGACCGCCGGACGGCGGCCTTACCTGTTGTATTTGCCGAAGGGCTATAGCGCGGCAAAACGCCTGCCAATGGTTGTCATGCTGCACGGTTGCCGCCAGGATGCCGACACGTTCGCCCATGTGACGCGGATGAACGGTATCGCCGACCGCGAAAACTTCCTGGTTCTGTACCCGGAGCAGCGCCGGCTGGCGAATTCGTTTCGCTGCTGGAACTGGTTTTCGCGATCCGCGCAGACTGGCGCAGGGGAGGCAGCCATTCTCGCTGACATGATCCGCTCGATTTCCGACGAGTACGGTGTCGATTCCGAACGTGTCTATATAGCCGGGTTGTCGGCCGGTGCGGCGATGGCAAACAATCTCGCGGTCTGCCATGCCGAACTGTTCGCGGCGTGTGCGCTGCACTCGGGTTTGCCGTTTGCCGCGGCTACGTCTTCGCACGAGGCAATCAAGGCGATGCGTGACGGCGCACGCCACGATGCTCACGAAACCGGCAAGCGCGCGTTCATGCAGTCACGGGGCAAGGCCGGGGAAATTCCGGCGCTGGTGATCCAGGGCACAGCAGACGAGGTGGTCAATCCGGTAAATGCCCGGCAGCTTGCCGCGCAGTTCGCGGTGTTGAATGAACTCCTTGCCGAGCATTCCCGGTTACAAACCGGTGCGCCACGCGAAAAGATCAGCAATAACCGCAATAGCTCGACCTACCCATACGAGATCACTGACGTTTTCAGGGGAGGTCAGGTATTGATACGAAAGATACTCGTATCGGGACTGGGCCATGCCTGGAGCGGCGGCGCCGAGGACTATCACTACAGCGATCCGCGCGGTCCCAATGCCAGCGAGTTGATCTGCGACTTCTTTGCTGAATATGGTTTGCGCGACACTGCGACGACAGGCGGCATGTAGTGCAGAACGGGAAAATCCTCACCACGAAGACACCAAGGCATGAAGTCTCACAAAGACTTTTCTGATCTTGTTGTAGCCCCTGGTGTGGCTTCGTGTTCTTGGTGCCTTCGTGGTGGAAGTTCTTCAGGCTTCAAGGTGCCGGATTGGGGTAACGCCCCTGCAGTTCGCGGATCGCGTTCATCGTCTCTTCGTCGAGCGGGTGCTGAGCGGCTGCAATGTCTTCCTTGAGCTGCTTCATCGTCGTCGCGCCGATGATCGACGAGCCGACAAACCAGCGGCTGGCAACGTAACCCAGGGCGAGTTGCACCAGGGTCAGGCCGCGTTGTTTTGCCAGTGCGGCATAGGCGTCAATGGCTTCGGGAACGATGGGTTTCCTGAAGCGCGCGCCGAGGTTGTCGAAGAGTGTGAAGCGGGCGCCTGCCGGTTGCGCGCCGCCGATGTATTTTCCGGAAAGCAGTCCGGCAGCGAGGGGGCTGTACGCCAGCAGTGACATGTTCTGCCGGTACAACGCCTCGGCGAGGTCGTTGTCGACGTTGCGCGATATCAGGCTATAGCTGTTCTGAATGGTCACCGGGCCCGGTACGCCGAGTTCTTTCGCGACGCGGTGAAATTCGCACACCCCCCAGGTGGTTTCGTTCGACAGGCCGTAATGGCGAATCTTGCCCGTCTCGATCATGGCCGCCATGCCTTCGACCTGTTCGCGGATGGACGGCCCCGGCTTTTCCTTGCCCGGATCGAACTCGACGCCGCCAAACATCGGCACGTTGCGTTGCGGCCAGTGAATCTGGTAGATGTCGATGTAATCCGTTTGCAGGCGCGCGAGGCTGGTGTCAACGGCTTCGGCGATGACCTCACGCGTCAGGTCGGTACGACCGCCGCGAATCCAGTCGCTCCTTCCCGGCCCGGCCACCTTGGTCGCAACGAACAGCTTGTCGCGTTGTTGCTTCTCCAGCCAGCTGCCAAGGTGTTTTTCGGTGCGTCCCTGTGTTTTCGCATTGGGCGGTACCGGGTACATCTCCGCGGTATCGATGAAGTTGATGCCCTGGCCGACGGCGTATTCCAGTTGCTCGTGCGCTTCGGCCTCGCTGTTCTGCTCGCCCCATGTCATCGTGCCCAGGCATACCCTGGAAACGTTCATGTCGGTACCGGGGAGGATCTGATATTGCATGATTGCTCCAGGTTGTCCGTCTCTCGACGGTTGGTTGTGAATCCGCTGCAGCGGCAGTCGTTGGCGGGGTCCGGTTGCCGCCGCGAGGGCGTAGCTACCAGCTGTTGCGCAACTCCCGAAGCTTCAGGAAAACCATTTTCGGATCGGGTTGCTCGGGCAGATCCGGAAACGATTCGCGCAGCCGGGCGATGATCACCGGGTTGTGCAGCCGGAAAAAGCTGTTGACCTTCTTCTCCATTTCAAGTGTCGAAACCAGGGCGTTGTCCGGATCCTGGCCGTTGATGCGTTTGAGCAATGCTTCGGCCTCCGCGTTTCCGGGCTCGCGATCCAGCGTGAAGCGAAGGTTATTCTCGATGTAGTCGTGGCCCGGGTACACGAGAGTGTTGTCGGGCAGCTTGGCCAACTGGTTGGCAAAGGTCAGATACAACTCGTTGGGGTGCCCGCCGTTGTGGCAATTACCGGCACCGGCATTGAACAGGGTGTCGCCGCAGAACAGCGCCGGGGTGTCCGTGTGCGACAGCAGGCAGACGTGGCTCATGGTGTGGCCGGGCGTGTCGAGCGATTCCAGTTCAACCGTCTTGCCGACCTTGATAATGTCGCCCGCGCCAAGGCCGCGGTCCATACCCGGGATGCTTGCGCCCGCATTCCTGTGCGCCAGCAGTTTCGCGCGTGTCGCCGCAATCATGGCGCGATTGCCGCCGGTATGATCGCCGTGCTCGTGCGTGTTGAGAATCTGCTTGATTGTCCAGCCGTTCTCCTTTGCCGTGGCCAGGCACTTCTTCGCATCCAGCGGATCGACCGCCATCGCTTCACCGGTTTCCGGGCAAACGATCAGGTAATTGAAATTCCGGTACGCGTTGCCGGTCCAGATTTGTTCAACGATCACGATGGTCTCTCCATGATTTTGATGTGCAGCGTTACACCGCGGAACGGATGCCGTGGCGAAAACGGTTCAATGTTGTCGGTCAGGATCGAACGCTGCCATCAGGCAATGCGCTTCTTCAGTTCGGGTGGATTGGACGACTTTTCCCGAAATTCATCGACGGACCCGGAGAACTTCACGCCAGCGCGCTTGATCGCGCCATCATCGACTTTCTCGAGCGGTGTGTAGAACGGATGATGGTGCTCGACGTAGGGGTTGTTGCGCGCCGCGTTGTAACAGTGAATCACCGTCCAGCGCCGGTGCTCGGAGCGGTTCTGGTCCGAGCGGTGCAGCACGTTACAGTGAAAGAACAGACCATCACCCGGCTCCATCTCGGCGTATTCCACTTCCATGCGCTTGAGCATCTCCTCGACCCGGATCGGATCGGCGCCGACCTGTTCTCCCGAAAGCACGCCGTGCTCGATACGGCCGCAGTGATGCGAGCCCTTCACGACCTGCAGGCAACCATTGTCGCGGTTGGAGCGATCGAGCGCGACCATCAGGCTGGCCATGTACGGGAAGACGATGCCGTTGTGGTACCAGTAACCGTAGTCCTGGTGCCATTCCCACGCGCCACCTTCGCGCGGCTCCTTTGCCGTGAGTTTGGAGTGGTAGTGGTACACCTCGCCGCCGAGCAGATCCTCCATTGTGTCGACGACGCGGTGGCTGCGTGCCGCAAGGCCGTAGACGCTGTCGCCAGGGTGATTCCAGATCGCCATGCGGGTCTTGTTGCCGGAAGCGTCGTGGCGGTCATAGATGCGGCTGCGCAGTGCTTCATCGCCCTCGATCGCGGCACGGAGGATGGCAACTTCCTCGTCGTCGAAAAGCTTTCTGACCATCACGTAGCCGTCGCGCTCGAACGCGGAACGCTGTTCGCTGCTGAGTATTGAGCCTGACATGCTGATTCCCTGTTAGATGTAACCCTAATTAAACATTATCCCTCCGCTCGCCCTGTCAGGCCATGCCTTGCGTCAAATGGGCCGCCCGGACCTCACCCAGCCAGGAAAAAACCGCCGGAATTCAGGCTGTCAACGCTTGCCGGCCGACGATTCGAACAAGCCGAGCGTGAGCTGATCGCGTTCTTCACCGGCGTGGGCCTGCCCGGTTGACGCGAGTGAGTCGAGGACGTTCAGATTCTCCGCCCGCACGCCCAGCAGCCTCAGCTTCTGTTGTAGCGGTGCTTTCTTCAAGGCCAATCCGGCCCAGTGACGGATAGCGGCTGCATCGCGGATCGGGGTGTCAGCGGTCAGTACCCGCGTCACGATCCTGAAGTCGTCGAACCGCAGTTTTACACCGATGGTTCTTGCCGCATAGCCCTTGCGTTGCAGGTCGTCAGCGAGCTGTTCGCACAGCCGGGTGAACAATCGGCCCAGTTCGCTGCGATCCTGCCTGGGGTGGAGGTCGCGCTCGAAGGTTGTTTCACGGCTGATCGATTTGGGCCGGCTGAAGGTGACCACCGCGCGCTCGTCATGGCCATGCGCAACGCGGTGCAGCCATGCGCCGTAGTTGGGCCCGAACTGCTGTTTGAGCCAGCTCTCATCGGCAGCAGCCAGTTCGCCGACGGTGTTGATCCCGAGCGCGGAAAGCTTTTCGCTGGCCTTGGGGCCGATGCCGTTGATCTTGTTTGCCGGCAGTGGCCAGATCCGGCCGGGGATGTCGGCCATGGTGATGATGGTCAGCCCGTTTGGCTTGTCCAGTTCGGAGCACAGCTTCGACAACAGCTTGTTGGGGCTGACGCCGATGGAGCAGGTAAGGCCCGTGGCTTTGTGCACGAGCGACTTGATGCGCAGTGCGACATCGCGAACGCCGGCGTAAGGGTCGGTTTCCGTCGCATCGTGTGCTCCCGCCACATCGCTGAGGTCGATGTATATTTCGTCAATGCCGCGGTCTTCGATCAGCGGCGCGATCTCCGCGACCGCCGCTTTGAACTGGCGGGAGTAGTGCCGGTACTGGTCGAAATCGGCGGGCAACAATACGGCGTTTGGCGCGAGCGCGGCGGCCTTCATCAGGCCCATTCCCGAATGCACGCCGAGCGCGCGTGCTTCGTAGGTGGCGGTGGTGATGACGCCGCGCCCGGCATAGTCACGCAAGGACGCAAAGCGGCGTGAACCGCCAGCCAGCTGCTCGGGGGCGTGCGCGCGCCGGCCGCCGACGACCACCGGCTTGCCCTTGAGCTCGGGGTAGCGCAGTAGCTCGACGGACGCATAGAAGGCATCCATGTCGAGGTGCGCGATCCAGCGCGCCGGGTATTCCGGGTAGTTTTCGCTCATATACCCGTGAGTGTACGCAATCGCCCTGCGGCACATGAAGAGATGCCTCGCGCAGGTATTCACGCCTGTTACCGGGAGCGCAGGCACGGGGACGCCGGTTCCAGGCCTGCCGGTGAGCGGGCGGAGCCCCGATGTCAGACTTGGCTGGCGCAGTGGGCTCCGGGGGCTGTGCTGCAGCGTTCGGGCGAGGGGGATCTTGCCTCGGCCGCCGGGGCCTTGGTCCCAACGCGCACCTTGCCAAACAGCGCCGGGAACGTTGTTGTTTGGGCCGGGACGAGGCAATTTGTTCTGTTATATCCGGGCATTAAGGGCAAGCGGATAGTGCCCGCCGGAAGCCTGCGAAGTCGGTCCGACGGCCGTTAACGGGAACTGCCTGCATTGACGTAGCGTCGTATACCACCGAAAATAACGCCCGGAGCATGTTAGTCCACAGCAGGCGGTGCCGGGGCTCCAGGCATCTTCCGTTCG
>LJTS01000095.1 GCA_001304425.1 Betaproteobacteria bacterium SG8_40 | reverse complement strand
CCTGGTCGGTTTGCGCGAGCGCGTCGAGGCGCTTGGCGGCACGTTCGGGATTGAGGAGGCAGTGGCATCTCGCGGCGCGGAGGGCTTGCCGGGAGGGACGCGGGTCTCAGCCACGATTCCGCTGCGTGAAGAGTCGTTACGGGAACGGACATGAATGAATCGCGGCAAGCAGCGGACAAACTGCGTGTCGTGCTCGTTGACGATCATGCGGTGGTTCGCGAAGGTTACCGGCGCCTGCTCGAACGCACCGGAGACATTGCGGTCGTCGCCGAAGCTGCCAATGGCGAAGACGCCTATCGGCTGATCTGCGAACAACAGCCCGACGTTGCAGTGCTGGACATCAGTTTGCCGGGCCTGGGCGGCATAGAAGTGACCCGTCGCGTGATTGCACGTCTGCCCGAGCAGAGAATACTGATTTTCAGCATGCATGAAGACACCGTGTTTTCGTCGCGGGCGTTGCAGGCCGGCGCGCGCGGCTATGTCACCAAATCCGCTGCACCGGAGGTGCTGATCGAGGCGGTGCGGCTGGTGGCGGCGGGCAAGCTCTATATCAGCCAGGAAATGGCGCAGGAGCTTGCGATACAGATGATTCCCGGGCGCGAAACGCCGATCGATGCCTTGTCAGCCCGGGAGTTCGAGGTATTCCGCTTGCTGGTCGGTGGCCATACCCTGCAGGAAATCTCCGAAATCATGCACTTGTCGTACAAGACCGTGGCCAACTACCAATCGAGCATCCGGCAGAAACTGGACGTCAGCAACACTGCTCAGGTCGTGCGTATTGCGCTCAATCACGGCATGATCGCCAGCGCGCCGAACGATTCTGGCGAGAACGCCCGGTAAGGCCGTCGGGAATAATTCCCGGGCTCGAAGGGTGAAACTCCCTCGTCGCTTCGGCGGCCGCGGACGTACACTGTCTGCCTGATACCCTGTGATGCCTCGCAAGATGTCATCCTCCTGTTGATTGTTTGCGGCCGGCCTTTGACCGGCCGTCTTTTTTTCCGGGACGCGAACGCGGCGATGCAGGAGAGCAAGCATTTTTCCGTGTGCAGCCTCCTTGTCAGTCATGTCGCGGCGGATGTGGTGCAACCGGTATACTCGGGCCGTTATTCGTGACTATCCAGAATCCGCGCGCTTGCTCAAATCAGGCCGCGCCGGCACAGGCTGATCATGACAATCGATGACTACATTGCTTCCCTGAAGAAAGAAACCTTCCCGCCGGGATTGCCGGCGCCGTTGCAGGCCTTGTGGCACGAAGCGCGCGGCGACTGGGAGTCCGCGCACAAGATCGTGCAAGGCGAGGACACGGCCGAGGCAGCATGGGTACATGCCTTTCTGCACCGCAAGGAGGGTGACGCAGCGAATGCCGCTTACTGGTATCGCCGCTCAAAGCGCCCGGTGTCGACCGACTCCCTTGACAGCGAATGGCGCAGCATCGCCGGTGACTTGCTCGCCAGCGGCAACGTCAGCTAGGGAAGAGTATCGGCCGTAATCTGCGGGAAAAGCGGGCAAAACCTGCGGTAGTGTTTCGCAACCTCACGTGCCACGCTTCAGCAATATCCGCAAGTCTTTCCGACTTGCGTTGCGGCAGCGATTGGGAAGCTGCACTCAGAACGCTTCTTCCCACGACTTCGACAACTTCATCGCCGAGTGGATCAGTCCGACCATCGAATAGGTCTGCGGGAAGTTGCCCCACAACTCACCCGTAGCCGGATCGATGTCTTCGGACAGCAGCCCCAGGGGGTTGCGCACCGCGAGCATGTTTTCGAACAGTTCGCGCGCTTCGTGTTTGCGCCCCAGCAAGGCCAGCGCGTCGATGTACCAGAAGGTGCAGGCGTTGAACGCCACCTCAGGTTTGCCGAAGTCGTCCTCTCCGGAATAGCGGGCGATGTATTTACCGTGCAGCAATTCCTTCTCGATGCGCGCCACTGTTCCCGCGAAACGCGGATCATCTCCCTTGATCAGCCCGAGAGCAGGCAGCAAAAGCAACACCGCGTCCACCGAGTCGCCGCCCAGGGTGGCCGTGAAACTGTTCATTTCCGCGTTCCAGGCCCTCTGCAGTATTTCCTCGCGGATGTTCCTTGCCGTGTGAGACCATTCCGCGGCACGCTCATTGTGCCCGATGCGTGCCGCAATCTTTGCCAGCCGGTCGCATGCTGCCCAGCACATGACACTGGAATAGGTATGAACCTCCTTGCGCTGACGCAGTTCCCACAGGCCGGCATCGGGTTCGTTCCATGATTGCGCGGCTCGCCGTCCGAGTACTTCGAGGCGGCGAAACAGCGTTTCGTCACCGCGGCGCGACAAGCGCGTATCGAAGAATATCTGGGCGCAAGCCAGTATCACCGAACCGTACCCGTCGTTTTGCACTTGCCGGTAAGCATCGTTGCCGATCCGAACCGGTCCCATGCCGCGATAGCCGGCCAGCGCTTCGACGGTTGATTCGTGCAGTTGCTGTTTTTGAGTGATGCCGAACACCGGCTGGAGATAACCGTCCTTCGAGGCAGCCGCAATGTTCATGATGTAGTTGAGGTAGCCCTCCATGGTCTTGGTGGCGCCAAGCGCATTGAGTGCATGCACCACAAAGTAGGAGTCGCGCAGCCAGCAAAACCGGTAGTCCCAATTGCGCCCGCTGTTCGGAGCCTCCGGAATCGAGGTCGTCGGCGCGGCGATTACCGCGCCGGTTTCTTCAAAGTGCGACAGCTTCAGCGTAATGGCGGCGCGGATGACGTCCTCCTGCCATTCAAAAGGCAACGACAGGTATCGGCTCCATTCCACCCAGTACTGTTCGGTTTGCTCGAAATACTCGCGAAACGCCTCTTCCACGGGTAACGTGAGCGTCTCATCCGGCCCGAGAAAGAAGGTGATCGGTGTGTCCAGGATGAACGGCGTTTCTTCCAGGATGTAGTTGACCGAAGCGTCGGTGGTGAGGCGCAGCGTCAGGTCGGGCATCACATAGCGGATGTGATTGGACCCGGATGTGATTTCCGGCGGATTATTGCTGTAACCCGGAGTTGGCCGCACGCGCATCCTGATATGCGGTGTTCCGGACAGACGCGTGATCCGGCGCATCAGGGCAGCAGGGCGGAATACCCGGCCGTATTGCTTGAAGCGCGGTGCGAAATCGGTGACCAGGATGGACGAGCCGTTTGCGTCGCGGAGCACGGTTTCAACGATTGCGGTGTTGGGCCGGTAGCTCTGGCTGGATTCAGCCACATCCAGCAAATCAACGGCAAATACTCCTTGCGCGTCCTTGCTTGAATTGTTCAGCAGCGATGAGAAACGCGGTTCACTGTCGAATCGCGGAAGGCAGCACCAGACGATACGCGCGTGCGAATCGACAAGGGCGCTGAAACTGCAGTTGCCGATGACGGCGAGATTGAGGTTGCTCACTGACGCTATCCTGTAAACGGTTACCTGGTTCGAATCCTGTCCAGCAAGGCCGGCCAGTCCGCCAGCCACGAAATGACTTCGTCAACCCCCGGCAGGCTGTGGCGTGCAGCGGTGGATTCACTTACACCCACGCGAACACTGTGCCCGCCCAGTTCGTTCACGTAGGCAAAGCCGTCTTCGTCGGTGGTGTCATCGCCCACGAAGACCGGAATGCGGCCCTTGAACGGCACCTCGGTCATGAAATCCCGGATCGCCGATCCCTTGTCGGCCCGCCATGGTTTGATCTCGCAGACCATCTTGCCGTGCATGACGTGCAGGTCCGCCGAGTAGGGGCGCACCAGTTCCTCTACCCGGTCCTTGATCTCTCCGGCCATGTGCGGAGCCAGCCGGTAATGAACTGCCAGCGCATGCCCCTTGTCTTCCAGGATCACTTTCGTGCTCGAACCCGCAAGTTTCAGCAAGGGCGGCCGCAGTTCGTCGAGCGCCTCGGGTGCCGGAATTGTGTGAACGGTGCCGTTCGCGTCGCGCCGTTCCAGTCCGTGCAGGCCCGCTGTAGGCAACCGGTGTGGCGAGAACAGTGCGTCCAGGTTGTCTATGCGGCGGCCGCTGACCAGCGCAACGGCGCCGTCGAGCCGGGACGATATCGTCTCCAGCAAATCGAGCAGCGCCTTGCTCGCGGAAACGCTGTCAGGGGTATCGCGCAGATGCAGGATGGTGCCGTCAACATCGAGAAACAACGCCCAGTCAGGCGCGGGTCGCAGTGCGTGCGCCGAATCCGGGAGCATGTTGCGGCTGGAGGTCGTGCCGGAGGAAGTGGACATGGACGCATAACTGTATCTCAAGTGCTTGCCGCACGGTAAGCCCCCCGGCCAGCATGCCGCCGAATTCTCCTGGGTTCGCTGGTGGCGGAAGCCGCCCGCGTTTGCGGCTTGCCGGTTTCGCTGCTGCGTGGACGATGCCGGTGCGCGCGAGTGGCGCGTGGCCAACAGATGCGTCATCAACGGCGCATGGCGTGTATATTGACAGAATGACGATGCTTGCCGCGCCGTGAGCTTCGTTTGCCGGTAAACCTTGCTGGCGTGCACAGTGCATGGATCACAACGGTAGTCTATTGGCTGGACGGATGGTGACAGGGAAGACGGGAATCAGAAAGGACAGGGAACGCGCGGGACGCCTGGTGGTCGTGTCCAATCGCGTCGCCGATCCGAAACGCGACCGCAAGGCCGGCGGACTGGCGGTTGCCGTTGGAGAAACGCTCGAAGCCACCGGTGGCGGCTGGTTCGGCTGGAGCGGCGAAGTCACGCCGGACGCGCACAAACTGAAGCCGGTGATCAGGCTGGTCGACGGCATCTATATCGTCACCATCGATTTGACGAGTGAGGAACTGGATGGCTATTACTTCGGGTTTTCCAACCAGTGTCTTTGGCCCTTGCTGCACTACCGGGTGGATCTGGTGCATTTCGAGCAGAAGTATTACGACAAGTACAAGATCGTCAACCGGCGTTTTGCCAGCGCGCTCGCCAAATTCCTTGGCCCGAACGACATCATCTGGATCCACGACCTTCACCTGATTCCGATGGCGGCTGAACTGCGCCAGCACCGCTGCAAGCAGCCGATCGGCTTCTTTCTGCACGTACCGTTTCCTCCGCCGGAAGTGGTGGCAACGCTGCCGCGGCACCATGATCTCTTCAAGGACTTGATGGCCTATGATCTGCTCGGGTTCCAGACGCAGCGGGACGCGCGCTGTTTCCGCACCTATGCGATGCAGGAACTCGGCGCGAAACGGCTCGAAGACGGGTCACTCGAGACGGCGGACCGGCGCGTCCAGTGCGACGCGTTTCCGGCGGGTATCGATGTAGACAGCTTTGCCGAACTCAGCACCAACGCCGAGGCGCGCAAACAGATCGCCTTCCTGCGTGAATCGATCGGCAAACGCGCCCTCGTCGTCGGTGTCGACAGGCTCGACTATTCCAAAGGCCTGACGCAGCGGTTGACCGCCTACGGAGAGTTCCTCAGGCGTTATCCGGAGAATCGCAACAAGGTGGTGCTGATGCAGGTGACGCCGCCGTCGCGCGAAACGCTCGAATCCTATGCCCGGATCCGGCGCGAGCTGGACCGCCTGGAAGGGGCCATCAACGGTGAATTCGGCGAAATGAACTGGACGCCGGTGCGTTACCTCAGACGAGCGATCAGCCGTTCACGGCTTGCGGCGCTGTACCGCGCAAGCCGCGTCGGACTCGTGACGCCGCTGCGGGACGGCATGAACCTGGTGGCCAAGGAGTATGTCGTGGCGCAGGACGAAAGCGATCCGGGTGTGCTCATCCTGTCCCGGTTTGCCGGTGCGGCCGAATCCATGGGGCGAGCGCTCATCGTCAATCCGTACGATGTCGAGCAGGTTGCCTACGCGCTGCAGATGGCAATCCACATGCCGCTCGAGGAGCGGCGTGAACGGCATCAGGCTTTGCTGGCGACAATCAAAAAGGAAGACGTGCACGCGTGGAGCAGGGCGTTCCTGACCCGGCTCCAGGAAGCGCGGCCCGGTTTTGGCGGCACTTTGCCGCTCGACCGGAGCAACGAGCCTTCGCGGCCCGCCAGGAAGAAGGCTCCTCCGAAGGCGTCCTGAAGCAAAAGGGCCGGCGACGGGATGCCCGTCTGGCGCTCATGCCTTGATCCCGATCGATGCGGCAGCAGGGTTTCATTTGCCGGGCAGTGCCGCTCGCCGGCGCGATGACTACCCATGCGAAGGTTTACAGGTGATAATTGGCGGACATTTCGCCACAAAAAACGCCGGGTGAGTTTCCACACCGGTCCGGTAAAGGGGAGAAGGAAAACATGGCTCGCAAGGCAGGCCGCAGCAAATCGGCAAAACGGGATCCGTCCATGCTTCGGTCGCGGCAGTGGTTCGCGAACCCGCACAATCCCGACATGACGGCGCTCTACATCGAGCGTTACATGAACTGGGGGCTCAGCCGGGAGGAGTTGCAGTCCGGCAAACCCATTATCGGCATCGCGCAGTCCGGTTCCGATCTCTCGCCGTGTAACCGGCACCATCTCGAACTTGCCAAGCGCACCCGCGAGGGTATTCGCGAGGCGGGTGGCATCCCGTTCGAATTCCCGGTCCACCCGATCCAGGAAACCGGCAAGCGTCCGGGGGCAGCGCTGGACCGCAATCTTTCCTATCTCGGTCTGGTGGAATTGCTGTACGGCTATTTCATCGACGGCGTGGTGCTGACGACCGGGTGTGACAAGACGACGCCAGCGCAGCTGATGGCCGCTGCAACCGTTGATATTCCGACCATCGTGCTCTCCGGCGGCCCCATGCTCAACGGCTGGTTCCGCGGCAAGCGGACGGGTTCCGGCACCATCGTCTGGGAGGCGCGCAAGCTGATTGCCGCGGGCGAAATCAATCACGAGCAATACATCGAAATCATCGCCTCGTCCGCGCCATCGGTCGGGCACTGCAACACGATGGGCACCGCCACCACCATGAACTCGCTCGCCGAGGCGATCGGCATGTCGCTGCCGGGCAGCGCTGCGATACCGGCGCCGCACCGTGAGCGTGCCGAGAACGCCTATCTTTCGGGCAAACGCATCGTGGAAATGGTGTGGGAGGATCTGCGCCCGTCGAAGATCATGACGCGTGCCGCGTTCGAGAACATGATCGTGGTCAACTCGGCGATCGGCGGATCGACCAACGCACCGATACATTTCAACGCCATTGCCCGCCACATGGGCGTCAAGCTGAACAACGACGACTGGGAAAAGATCGGTTACAACATCCCGCTGATCGTCAACATGCAGCCGGCGGGAGAATACCTCGGAGAGGACTACCACCACGCCGGTGGGGTGCCGGCGGTGGTCAGCGAAATGATCAAGGCAGGCAAGATCAACAAGGACGCAATGACGGTCAACGGCAAAACCCTGTACGAAAACTGCCGCCGCGCAAAGATCGAAGACCCCAACGTGATTCTGTCCTACAAGAAACCGATGCAGAAGCAGGCCGGTTTCCTCAATTTGAAAGGCAACCTGTTCGACAGCGCGATCATGAAGACCAGTGTCATTTCGGATCATTTCCGCGAACGTTACCTGTCCGACCCGAAAGATCCGAATGCCTTCGAGGGACGCGCTATCGTGTTCGAAGGTCCGGAGGATTACCACAAGCGCATCGACGATAAAAAACTGAAGATCGACGACAGTTGCATTCTGTTCGTGCGCGGTGTCGGCCCCGTCGGCTATCCAGGGGCGGCGGAAGTCGTCAACATGCAGCCACCGGTGAAACTTATCAAGGCCGGTATTGGCGAACTTCCATGTGTCGGCGACGGCCGTCAGTCAGGGACATCCGGTTCGCCCTCCATCCTCAACGCCTCGCCCGAGGCTGCCAACGGCGGCGGCCTGGCGATTCTGAAGACCAACGATATCGTGCGCTTCGACCTGAACAAGCGCAGTGCGAATATCAAGATCAGCAAGGCCGAATACCAACGTCGCATGAAGGCGCTGGAGAAGAAGGGTGGTTTCAAGATTCCCGAAAGCCAGACGCCGTGGCAGGAAATCCAGCGCGGCATGGTGGACGAGTTGTCCAACGGCATGGTGCTCAAGCCCGCCGTCAAATATCAACGCATCGACAAGACCAAGGGCGTGCCGCGGGACAATCACTGACCTGTGAGGCGCCGTCGCCGGCCAACCGGCGGCGGCACCTGACTTCCGGTTCCGGCCTCCTCATGCGCGGAACGCATGAGGGCCCGGTCATGAGACCTGACAGGTTGCGCAAGCTGACTTTCGATGGTGCCCTACGGGGCGTTTCGGTTGTTCGTGCTGCGCGGACCAGATTTCCGGGTTGGTCCTCCGGGCGCCGACGCTGCCGCTGCCCCAACGTATTGCGGGCGCGTCACCTCGGCTCGTCAGGCAAGGGCTCCAGAAACATGCGCAGCAACGCGCCTTCTCCAAGCCGTTTGCGAACTACCGATAGCACGTTGTAACTCAACAGCGCGGCCGACAAACACATGGTGTTGAGCCAGACATGGAGCATGTCGGCTTGTGCGAACTGCGCGGCGAGCGAAGCGCCGATGCCGCCGTGATCGTGGCGCCCTTCGAATGCTTTTTCCAGTACTACCACGATAAACACGCCGAGCGCGTACAAGGCGGTGCGCACCACGACATCTACCCAGGCCGGCCGCCCGCGCACCCACCTGCCGAGGGGCACGTGTTCCAGCACCAGCACGACCTTGGAGAGGATCAGCGCACCGACGAGCGCCATAGAGAATCCGTAGAATGCGATCCGGTATTCGGCGAGCACGAGGTACTTCAGCAACATCAACGCGCTGATCCACAAGCCGAAGTACAGCATCAGCACGACCATTGCGGTCACTTCGTGCCTGATTTTTTCCAGTGTCGTCATCATTTGCGGCTTGTGCGAGAGATGCATGAGTGGTGCGAAACATCGCGGCGCCGCTTGCTACGCCAAGGGACAAGTTTTCCGGACACG
>LJTS01000094.1 GCA_001304425.1 Betaproteobacteria bacterium SG8_40 | reverse complement strand
ACATCACCGTTGGCGGCGCATCGCAAACCGCGTTGAAAAAACTGTACGGCGCCAGATTCAGCACGCCGGCTTTGCTGATCGAACTGATCCAGCCGATCGGGCGCGGTGCAACGAGTGCCTTGAACGGGTTGTGGGCCAGGCCGTGGTTGCGGTGTTCGTTCGGGTTTTTCAGTGAATACTGCATTTGGTTCATTCCCTTGATTCGGAAGGCAGCGAAACCGGCAAAGTCTCGCGACTTGCGTGACCTGATCCTGACGGTAAGCTTGTAGCTCCTTGCTGACCCTAGTGCGCCTGTTCCCAGTTTGACCCAGCCCCAACATCCGCTACCAACGGCACATCAAGCCGGGCGACACCAGCCATCAGTTCCGGAACGGATTTCTTGACCATCGCAAGTTCTGAATCGGGGACTTCGAGCACCAGTTCGTCGTGCACCTGCATGATCATGCGGGTGTCGAGTTTGTCGGTTGCAATCCAGTTGTTCACCGCGATCATCGACAGCTTGATCAGGTCGGCCGCGGTACCCTGCATCGGCGCGTTGATCGCGGCGCGCTCGGCCGCCTGGCGGCGCTGGTGGTTGGATGCCCTGATTTCGGCGAGATAGAGTCGGCGCCCGAACACGGTTTCGACATAACCCTTTTCCTTTGCGGTTTCGCGGGTGCGTTGCATGTAGTCGGCCACGCCTGGATAGCGCGCGAAGTAGCGGTCGATGTATTGCTGAGCGGCGGCGCGTTCGATGCCCAGTTGTCCGGCGAGCCCGAACGCCGACATGCCGTAGATCAGGCCGAAGTTGATCACCTTGGCGTAGCGGCGCTGTTCGCTGGACACTTCATCCTGCGTCACGCCGAAAATTTCGGACGCGGTGTGGCGGTGCACGTCGGAGCCTTCACGGAACGCCTTCAGCAGGTTCTCGTCCTGCGACAGGTGCGCCATGATGCGCAGCTCGATCTGTGAGTAATCCGCAGATACGATGCTGCATCCTGCGGGTGCGATGAAGGCTTCGCGCACGCGGCGGCCTTCGGCGGTGCGCACCGGTATGTTCTGCAGGTTCGGGTCGTTGCTGGCGAGGCGCCCGGTATTGGCGACGGCCTGCGCGTAATTGGTGTGCACGCGGCCGGTGTCCGGATTTACCATCTTCGGCAGCTTGTCGGTGTAGGTCGACTTGAGTTTCGATAGCGCCCGGTACTCGAGTATCAGTTTCGGCAACGGGTGATCGAGCGCCAGTTGCTGCAGCACGTCCTCGTCGGTGGAAGGCTGGCCGCCGGGTGTTTTCTTGATCACCGGCAGATTCTGTTTCACGAACAGGATTTCCTGCAATTGCTTGGGCGAGCCGAGGTTGAAAGGCTGGCCGGCCTGTTCGTGTACCTGTTTCTCGATTTCACCAAGCCGGTCGGAGAGTTCGGCTGTCTGCTTTTTCAGCACCTCGACATCGAGCAGCACACCGTGGCGCTCGATGGTGAACAGAATCTCCATCACCGGCATCTCGATGGCGCTGTAGACGTTCATCAGTTTCTCGTCGCGCTCGATCGCCGGGAACATTTCGCGGTGCAACTGCAAGGTGATATCGGCGTCCTCGCCGGCGTAATCTCTTGCGCCTTCCAGATTGACCTGCGAAAACGAAATGCGCGAGGCGCCTTTTCCGGTCATCTCGTCGTAGCTGATGGTCTTGATGCCGAGGTGCCGGACTGCGAGGCTGTCCATGTCGTGCGGCCGATGGCTCTCCAGCACGTAGGACTGCAGCAGGGTGTCGTGCGCCACGCCGGCAACCCGCACGCCGTGGTTGGCGAAAATGTGCAGGTCGTACTTCATGTTCTGGCCGACCTTCGGCTTGTCCGGGTCCTCAAGCCAGCCCTTGAGCCTGCCGAGCACGGTTTCCAGCGACAGTTGAGCCGGAACCCCTGCATAGTCGTGCGCAACCGGAATGTAGGCGGCCGAGCCCGGCTCGACACTGAGCGACAGTCCGACCAGCCTTGCCGTCATCGGATCGAGGCCGGTGGTTTCGGTATCGAGCGACACGAGTCCGGCGTCGTTGATGCGTGCCAGCCAGGCATCCAGCGCTTCTTCGGTCAGAACGAGTTCGTAGTCGCGCTGCGACGCGGTTTTTGCTGCAGGTGCATCCGCCGTCGGTGCGTCGCCCCCTTCGGCGCGGCTGTTCAGTTCCGCCAGCCAGCTCTTGAATCCCAGCCTGCCGTACAGCGCGGTGAGTTCGGCGGCATCTTCTTCTTTCGGCGCCAGATCCTCGAACCTGAACGGCAGGCTGCAATCGCGCTTCAGAGTCACCAGGGCGCGCGCGGTGGGCAGCCAGGGCAGCGCGGCACGAAGATTTTCGCCAACCTTGCCGCCAATTTCATCGGCATGGGCAATTATCTCGTCGAGGCTGCCGTATTTTTCGAGCCACTTGACCGCGGTTTTCGGGCCAACTTTTTCGACACCCGGCACGTTATCGACCGAATCGCCGACCAGCGTCTGGTAGTCCACCATCTGGTCGGGTCTGACACCGAACTTGTTTTTCACCCCGTCATCGTCCAGCGTTTCATTGGACATGGTGTTGACCAGGGTGACGCCGGGGCGCACCAGTTGCGCGATGTCCTTGTCGCCGGTGGATATGAGGGTTTCCATCCCGTTGGCACGGGCCTGTTCGGTGAGTGTCGCGATCACGTCGTCGGCCTCTACGCCGCTTTCGTTGATCAGCGGTATGCCCATTGCTTTGATGCACTGGTGCAGCGGTTCGATCTGTGAGGCAAGGTCCTCGGGCATCGATGGACGGTTCGCCTTGTACTCGGGATACAGGTCGTCGCGGAAGGTCTTTCCTTTTGCGTCGAATACACAGGCGATATAATCCGCCGCGGTTTCCTTGCGCAAACGGCGCAACATGTTGAGCACGCCGTAGATCGCCCCGGTTGGTTCTCCGTCCTTGTTGCGCAGGTCCGGCATCGCGTGGAAGGCGCGATACAGGTAGGAAGAGCCGTCTACTAAAACCAGTTTTTTCATCGGCGAAGGCCGTAAGAGAACCCAGTATGAGCGAATCGCAGAAAACAACTACTCCGATGGCACCCGAACTCGTCGAGAAAACGTGGTCCGCGCGCGAGTCGTGGAGAGTGTTCGGGATTATGGCAGAGTTCGTCGAGTCGACCGAGCGGCTGGCGCATATCCGCCCGGCGGTCTCGTTCTTCGGCAGCGCGCGCATTCACGAGGGCCATCGCTATTACGAACTGGCGCGACAAATCGCGCGCAGCCTTTCCGATGCCGGGTTTGCCGTCATCTCCGGCGGCGGACCGGGCATCATGGAAGCCGCCAACAAGGGCGCCTATTACGGCAAATCGTTGTCGATAGGCCTGAACATCCAGTTGCCGCACGAGCAGGTCAGTAATCCATTCCAGGACATCAGCCAGAGTTTTCGCCATTTTTTTGCGCGCAAGGTGATGTTCGTCAAGTTCGCGTCCGCTTACGTGGTGATGCCCGGCGGATTCGGCACGTTGGACGAATTGATGGAAGCGCTCACGCTGGTGCAGACCGGAAAGGTACGCCGCATTCCGCTGATCCTCGTGCACACGCCCTTCTGGGCGGGGCTGATCGACTGGATGAAGCAACGCCTGGTCGAGGAAAAGATGATCGATGCGGAAGACATGGACCTGATCCAGGTCCTCGACGAGCCGCGCCAGGTTGTCGATGCCATTTTCAACCATTACGAGAAGCGCACCTTCGAGCCCTCACCAGCCGAACGTGAAGCGCAACTCAATCTGTAACCTGATTGCCGAGCTTAACGCGCAGCCAAACCCCTAGACTTTGTCCCGATGTCGGTATTTACAACAGTTACTCCGGAACAGGCGCGCGCCTGGCTACGCAACTACTCGATCGGCTCGCTGGTAGAGCTCAAGGGCATCTTGTCCGGCATCGAGAACACCAATTATTTTCTGACGACGGCGCATGGCCGCTACGTTTTGACCCTGTTCGAGAAACTTACGCCGAACGAGCTGCCGTTTTACCTGAACCTGATGGCACACCTGAGCAATCACGGCGTGCCGTCACCGAAGCCGATTGCCAACCTGCAGAACGAATTTCTGGGCGAGCTGAACGGCAAGCCGGCCGCCATCGTTACCTGCCTGCCGGGCCAGCCGGTGATGGACCCGGGACCGGATCACTGCGCACTGGTCGGAGAACAACTCGCCGACATGCATCTGTCGGGGCAGTCCTTCAAACAGCATCTCGACAATCTTCGCTGTGCCAACTGGTGGACCAGGGTGGCACCGGAGATCTATCCCTTTCTCAGCCAGGACGATGCGCAACTGCTGCAATCGGAGATCGAATTCCAGGCGGCGGTCTCGCGTGAAGGTTTGCCGCGCGGACCGGTGCACGCGGACCTGTTCCGCGATAATGTCCTATTTGACGGCGATGTTGTCGGCGGGTTTATCGATTTCTATTTTGCCTGCGTCGATAGCCTCATCTATGACGTCGCTATCACCGTGAACGACTGGTGTGCGAATCCGGACGCGACACTCGATGCCGAACGGTGCGAGGCGATGCTGGGCGCGTACGCGACCGTGCGCAGTTTCACCGACCAGGAGCGTGCCTTGTGGCCGGCCATGCTGCGGGCTGGCGCACTCAGGTTCTGGGTGTCGCGTCTGTATGACTTTCACTTGCCGCGACCGGGCGAACTGACTCACGCGCACGACCCGGAGCCATTCCGAAGGTTGTTGCAGAGTCACCGCAACGGCGGCGCGGACGCGAGTTTCCTTCCCGGTTAGGCCTTCGGCGGCACCGGCGCAATACCGGGGATTTGAGCGTCGGTCAGGCCGGTGAGAGCTTGGCGTACTCGAGCGCGAGCCACTTCAACCCTTCGTTACGGAAATTGACCTGAACGCGGGCGTCATTGCCGCTGCCTTCGGCTTGCACGATCACGCCAGCGCCGAACTTCGCGTGTGACACCTGCTGGCCAATGCGGAATCCGCCGACGGTTACCGGCCTGGAGCGCATGCGCGGTGCCGGTGGCGCGATGCTCGCGCCACCGGGAGCAAACGGCCTTGCCGTGACATTGAGCCGCTTGAGCAACTCCTGTGGCACCTCGTCCAGGAACCGGGATGCGACGTTGTAACGCGTCTGCCCGTGCAGCATGCGGGTCTGCGCCAGCGTCAGATACAACCGCCGCCGCGCCCGCGTCATCGCCACGTACATCAGGCGCCGCTCTTCCTCGAGCCCGCCCTCTGCGTTGAGGCTGTTTTCGTGGGGGAACAGGCCTTCTTCCAGTCCGCTCATGAATACCGTATGGAATTCCAGCCCCTTGGCCGAATGCACCGTCATCAGTTGCAAGGCCTCCGCGCCGGCGGCCGCCTGGTTCTCGCCCGCTTCGAGGGAGGCGTGGGCAAGAAAAGCGCTCAGTGGGTCGATTTCCTGCACCCCGGTCGCATCACCAGCTTCGCCGCTCACCGCGCTGGCGGTATCGGCCTCGTAGTTGGCCAGCCCCTCTTCCGATACGAAGGATGCGGCGGCATTGACCAGTTCCTCGAGGTTTTCCACGCGGTCGGCGCCTTCGCGCTCCTTGCGGTAGTGATCGACCAGTCCGCTGGCCTCGATCACGTGCTCTACCTGTTCCTGCAACGGCAGCCCTTCAGTGGCGCTGCGCATCGATTCGATCAGCCTGATGAAGGCGGCGATCGCCGCACCGGCGCGGCCCGTCGGCGGGCTCGAGCACGCTGCCTGCCACAGGCTGATACCAGCGCCTTCGGAGGCCGCCTGAATCTGCTCCAGCGTACGGTTGCCGATTCCGCGCGTCGGAAAGTTGATCACCCGTAGCAGCGCGCCGTCGTCTTGCGGGTTGGCGATCAGGCGCAGGTAGGCCAGCGCGTGCTTGATTTCCTGGCGTTCGAAAAAGCGCAGGCCGCCGTAAACGCGATAGGCGATGCCGGCGTTGAACAGCGCGTGCTCCAGCACCCTTGACTGAGCGTTGGAGCGATACAGCAGCGCCATGTCTGAAAGACTGACGCCCTCGTTTTTCAGTGCCCTGACCTCGTCGAGAATGTAAGCCGCCTCGTCGACATCGGTCGCCGCCTCGTAAACGCGCAGCAGTTCGCCTTTGCCTTCGGAGGTCCACAGGTTCTTGCCGAGGCGTGCGCGGTTGTTGCGAATCAGGGCGTTGGCTGCGTCGAGGATGTTTCCGTGCGAGCGGTAGTTCTGTTCCAGCTTGATGACTTTCTCGACGCCGAAATCGGACTCGAAATCGAGCATGTTCCCCGAGCGCGCCCCGCGGAAGGCATAGATCGACTGATCGTCGTCGCCCACCGCCATGATGGTCGAGTCCGGACCCGCGAGCAGTTTCAGCCACATGTACTGCAGGCGGTTGGTGTCCTGGAACTCGTCGACCAGTATGTGCTTGAAGCGGTTCTGGTAGTGGCTGCGCAGGATCTCGTTTTTTTGCAACAACTCATAACAGCGCAGCAGCAGCTCGGCGAAGTCCACCACGCCCTCGCGGTTGCACTGCGTGTCATAGGCGGCGTAGACGTCGAGCAGGCGCCGTGAAAAGTCGTCCACCACCTCGACCGCATTGGCACGAAGGCCTTCTTCCTTGCTCGAGTTGATGAAGTACTGCGCCTGGCGCGGCGGATACTTTTCATCGTCCACGCCCAGGCCCTTCATCACGCGCTTGATCATGGATAGCTGGTCGGCACTGTCGAGGATCTGGAAAGTCTGCGGCAGTCCCGCCTCGCGGTGGTGGGCACGCAGCAAACGGTTGCATAGCCCGTGAAAGGTGCCAACCCACATGCCGCGCGTATTGATCGGCAGCATGGCCGAAATGCGGGTGAGCATTTCGCGCGCCGCCTTGTTGGTGAAGGTGACCGCCAGCACCGAAAGCGGGCTGACCTGGCCGGTCTGGATCAACCAGGCGATGCGGGTTGTCAGCACGCGTGTCTTGCCCGAGCCGGCTCCGGCAAGAACCAGAGCCGAGGAATGGGGCAGCGTCACCGCTTCGAGCTGCTCGTTATTAAGCCCTTCCAGGATTTGCGACATTACGGCGTTATTGCTGTCTGGCGTGCTCTAACCAGGCGACGTTACGAGTGATTTGATGTGCAGCGCGGCGCTGTGGTTGCGCAACCGGTTGAACCCGCGCACCGCGGAATGCCTGTTGTAACAACGTCAGGCACGCCAATTATACGGACGCCGCTCTGAGACGTCTGCCTTCGTCTACCAGTTCCCTGATCCGTGACTCCAGTATCAACCGCATAGCAAGATCGATCTCGTCGCCCGGAATGACCAGCGTATCGGGGCGCGAGCGAAACGCGCCGGCGATCTGCAGCCGGATGGTGTCGATATCGATCCCTTCCGGCGTGGCGAATCGGATAACCACGAAACTTTCTTCCGGACCGGGAATGCTCACGGCGGAGAAGGGGTTCGACGTATCGACCGTCGGCACGCGCTGAAAATTGACATGGGTGCGCGAGAACTGCGGCGTGATGTAGTGTACGTAATCGGGCATGCGCCGCAGTATGGTTTCGGTAATCATGTCCAGCGGATGGCCGCGCTCGCGCAAATCGCGCTGGATTTTTTGTATCCATTCCAGGTTGATGATGGGCGTAACACCGATCAGGAGGTCCACATGCTGCGCGATATCGACGCTGCCGGTCACCACGCCGCCGTGCAGCCCCTCGTAAATGAGCAGGTCGGTATTCTCCGCGATCGGTTGCCAGGCGGTGAATGTTCCGGCTTTCTGCCCATAGCGCGCGGCGCGTTCCTCATTGTGCAGGTACAGGCGCGTGTTGCCCGTACCCTGTTCTCCGTATTCGCGGAACAGCGCCTCGAGATCCTCGAACAGATTCGCCTCCGGGCCGAAATGGCTGATCGCGCGCCCGGCGGTGCGCTCCCACTCGTCGGTGAGCTTGCGCATTTCGTCACGCTCGTATTTGTGGAAGCTGTCGCCTTCCACAAACGCGGCGTTGATCGACTCGACTTCGAGCAGTGCCTCGAAGGTCGCTCGTACCGCGCTGGTGCCTGCACCCGACGACCCGGTAACCGCAACAATGGGATGTTTTCTTGACATGATTCGGCAATTTTCAAAACCACGCAAATCACTCGCGTGGGCGGCAGATGGTACAACGAAACGACAGCGCCGACGTCGGGCTTCAGCCGCCTGGAGCCGGCAAGGCGGCAGCGCATCGGAAAAATCCTGTCGGTTTGGCTACTTAGGGCGAGCCCGAACGATATAATCCCCGTCTTCATTGATTGACGACCATCCGCTGCGGAAATGCAAAGCCAGTACCATCCTGCCCAGATCGAGGAACAGGTCCAGAAACGCTGGACCGACAGCAAGGCATTCAAGGCCACCGAAGACACGGCGCGCCCGAAGTATTACTGCCTTTCGATGTTCCCATACCCTTCCGGCAAGTTGCACATGGGTCACGTGCGCAACTACACCATCGGCGACGTGCTCACGCGTTATCACCGCATGCGCGGCTTCAATGTGTTGCAGCCGATGGGTTGGGACGCATTCGGCCTGCCGGCGGAAAACGCGGCGATGGCCAACGGGGTGCCGCCGGCAAAGTGGACCTACGACAACATCGCCTACATGAAGAAGCAACTCCAGTCGCTGGGATTCGCCATCGACTGGGACCGTGAACTGGCGACCTGCAAGCCCGACTACTACCGCTGGAACCAGTGGCTGTTCCTGCGCATGCTGGAAAAAGGCCTGGTCTACCAGAAGACCGGCGTGGTGAACTGGGATCCGGTCGATCAGACCGTGCTTGCCAACGAGCAGGTGATCGACGGCCGCGGCTGGCGTACCGGCGCGCTGGTCGAGAAGCGCGAAATCCCGATGTACTACATGCGCATTACCGACTATGCCCCGGAGCTGCTCTCCGACCTGGATGGCATGGACGGCTGGCCGGAGCGCGTGAAGACGATGC
>LJTS01000093.1 GCA_001304425.1 Betaproteobacteria bacterium SG8_40 | reverse complement strand
CTTTTCGGTTTCCGCGGTGGTCCTGAATCCGGTCGGGCGCACCCGCGCCGCCCGTGTGCTTCATGTTCCGCTGTTCAGCCGGTCGCGAAGGCACGTCAGGTAGATGTCCTGGTCCGGGGCGGCCTTCAACCGGTTTGCCTGCCAGACGGTTTCCCCGAGGCACTCGAGTACAACGTGCAGGGCGGCGTGGCGGTCGCCATGCTTTGCCAACAAGGCGTCATACAGGCCGGAAATCCCGGCTGGCTGGTCGATCGCCAGCTGTTCGGCGACGGACAGGTGCAGGCTCAGGTGGAGAAACGGGTTGATCTGTCCCGATTCGGGCAAATAATCGCGATCGATATTGCGTTCGCGCTGCCCCAGGAGCGCATGGTATTCGGGGTGCATCAGGATCACTTCGAGCGCCGTCGCTTCGAGTCCTTCGAGCGGCCTGCCGGAGCAATACTTCTCCCAGCTCTGGAAGAACAACTCCCGTGCCTGGTTGCGGGTCGGGGAAAACATCACTCAGCCTTTGTCTTGTGTCGGTACTCGCATAGATCCCTGATCGGACATCCCGGGCAGTCCGGTTTTCGCGCCTTGCAACGGTAACGGCCATGCAGGATCAGCCAGTGATGGGCGTCTTTGCGAAATTGCTCGGGAACGAGCCGCATCAGCCGGTCTTCCACTTCGACGACGTTCTTGCCGGGAGCAATGCCCGTGCGATTGGCGACGCGGAAAATATGGGTGTCCACCGCGATCGTTGGTTCTCCGAAGGCCGTGTTAAGGACCACGTTCGCGGTCTTTCGTCCGACACCCGGCAACTGTTCGAGTTCTTCTCGCGTCCGCGGTACATCGCCGTGGTGCTTTTCCACCAGCAGTTGACAGGTTGCGATGATGTTTTTCGCCTTGTTGCGGAACAGCCCGATTCTCTGGATATACGGCAGCAGCCCTTTTTCACCCAGTTTGAGGATGGCATGCGGCGTGTTGGCAACGGCAAACAGCTTTTCAGTCGCAAGATTGACGCTCTTGTCCGTTGCCTGGGCCGACAGGATCACGGCGATCAGCAGCTCAAACGGCGACCGGTATACGAGTTCGGTAGTCGGCCGGGGGTTGGCCGCGCGCAGCCGTGAGAAGATCTCTTCACGTTTTGCCTTGTTCATGTTGGCTGTTCTTCATTCGTAACGAATTTCAGGCAGGTGCGAGTCGGTTCGATGTCACGCAGGCCCTTTGGTCGCGGCGTGCTTCTCACCCTTTGCCGCACGCCCCGTTAGCATTCCGCGAGTTCGTTGCGCTCGCCGGCATCAGGCGCCCATGCCGCGGCGTGCGCGTGCGCGCTTCATCGCCGCGGCAATGGATGCCGCCTTCTTGCCACGACTCGCGGGAGCGGGCGACTGACGCGTACCACCCGATACGGTGCTGCCACGCGTTCTCAATCGCCGCTCGCGTTCTTCCTGTCGCTGCGCCCGCCGGGCCCGATGCGCAGCGTAGCGCCGGCGCGACGCCGGTGCCATGTCCTCAACGCTCACGCCGAGCGCCTGCTCGGCTTGCTTGTGCCCCCGGCCCACGAGTGTGCCCAGTTCGACCATGTCGATGCAGTCGACGGGGCAGGGGGGCAGGCACAGTTCGCAACCGGTGCAGTGTGATGTGAGCACCGTGTGCATCCGCTTGGCAGCACCCAGAATCGCATCGACCGGGCAGGCCTCGATGCACAGCGTACAGCCGATGCAGCGGCTCTCGTCTATCAGCGCTGTAGTGCGGGGTTGTTGCGTTCCGAAGTCCGTGTTCAGCGGCACTACGAGTGTGTCCAGCAGGGCCGCGAGGCGCTGGATGGTGGCTTGACCGCCGGGCGGGCACTGGTTGATCGGTGCCTGTTCGTTGGCTATCGCCACAGCGTAGGCGTGACAATCCGGAAAGCCGCAGCGTGTGCACTGGGTCTGCGGTAGCTGCGCATCAATCGCCTGTGTCAGGTCTGGCTTCACGGCGTCGGCATGTCCCGAGTCAGCCGTCCCGGCCGCCAGGGCGCGCACCGAGTTGCGTGAGACAGCGGTCAAGCCAGTGCCCGGTGAGTTTTTCCTGCAGCGAGTTCTGCTTGAGCCGTGCCGCGAGGCCGCCAAAGTCGACCTTGTCGAGAGGCTGATCCTGATTGAAGCAGGAGAATACGTAAGAGCGCTGCCCGGTCTGTGGGTCGACATGCGGCTGCAGGCACTGTGCGCATATTTCCTTCATCATGCATTGCATCGGCGAATTTATCGAGCCGATCGCGAAGTGATGGGATGGCAGATATTGCGAGAGCACGCCGTGGCGCGCACTTGCAACCGCTGCCATCATCCGGTCGGAGCCGATTGCGATGATGCGATTGCAGTCGCTGAAAGCAATTGGCTGTTCGCCCAGCTCGCCTTGCGCGTAGGCTCGCATGGCCTCCACCATGTTGCCGACATAGGCCTTGTCTGCGGGCCGTCTCGGTGCAAAGCCGGGATCCTCGTCGCTGCACCACACCACGACATCGGCCGCAGCTTCGATTTCATCCACCTTGTAGCGGTCGATCATTCGCTTGTAGCCGGCGAAATAGAGCACCCGCGAACCGGCGCTGCGCATCGCGCTGCCTATCGAGAACAGCACCGCGTTGCCGAGTCCGCCGCCGGCAAGGACGACGGTTTCGCCGCCGACGATTTCGGTGGGGGCGCCGGTCGGGCCCATCAGAACCACGGGTTCGCCCGGCTTGAGCAAGGCGCACAGATCGGACGATCCGCCCATTTCAAGGACGATGGTCGATACCAGCCCGCGATCCCTGTCGACCCAGGCGCCGGTGAGCGCCAGCCCTTCCATTGCCAGCCGGGTGCCGGTGGCACGGGGGGCCAGGGATTCGAAATTCTGCAGCCGGTAGAATTGCCCCGGCTGAAAGCGGCGCGCCGCTTGCGGGGCGAGCAATACGACCTCGACGATGTTCGGGGTCAGCCTGATGACTTCGTGCACGCTCGCGCGCAGGTCATGATTCAGCGCGGAGATGAATGCCGCATCGTTCCCCGCGAAGGCTGGCTGCACGCGGCCGAGCACCTTGCTCACGATCGGATAACCCTGTTTCGCGCCACCCATGGCCTTGACCACGTTGCCGAAGAACGAAGGGTGCAGGTCGCCAAAGAAACTGATGAAACGCCCGTCTTCTTGTCTGGCGAGCAGCACGCGCGCTTGTTCCGGCTTCGCGGTGCGTGCCGGTTGAACCGGTTCGCCGTTCTCGTCCACCGCGCGAAAATAACGTCCGTCGAGCTGGAAGTGATCCGGGTCCTCGCGCGCGGCAACGGTGTTTGGCTGGGTGCCAGCGGCGACCAGAATCGATCGGGCCGGCAGCTTCAGCGTTGTTTCCGCCGGCTTGCCCGCATCGTCCCCGGACCGGGACGTGACGCTGAGGGCGGCCGCGTGACCAAACTCGTCGATTTCGATGGACACGGGCGTTACCCGTTCCATGAATCGAACGCCTTCCTCGAGCGCTTTCCCGACTTCTTCATGATTGAGCGTGTACGAAGGGCTGTCGACCAGGCGTTTGCGATAAGCGATGGTGACGCCACCCCAGGACGCCAGCAGCTCGGCGATGCGCGCCGGACGGTTTTCGCGTTCGGCAAGCTCGCGCTCGGCTCGAATGGCGCGCGCATGCTGCAGAAACTCGTCGCCGATCAAGCGCTCTTCTGCGTCCCAGTTGCCGCGGACTACGTCGTCACCACGCTCGGCAACGAGCGTTTCGTAACGCGACAGGAACTTCTCGACCTGTAGCGGGTAATACGCAGCGGACTCCGTTGCCGTGTCGATTGCCGTCAGACCTCCACCGATGACGACGACCGGCATGCGTAGCTGCATGTTTGCAATGGAGTCGGGTTTTGCCGCGCCGGTCAGCTGCAACGCCATCAGGAAGTCCGAAGCGGTACGCACGCCGCGCGCGAGCGAGTTCGGAATGTCCAGCACGGTCGGTTTGCCGGCTCCGGTGGCAAGTACGATATGGTCGAAGCCTCTGTCGAAGGCTTCGGCGGCATCCAGCGTCCCGCCGAAGCGAACACCGCCGAACAATGCGAACGCGCTTCGCCGCTCCAGCAGCAGGCGGATGACCTTCAGGAAATTCTTGTCCCAGCGAACGGTGATGCCGTATTCGGCAACGCCACCGAAACCGGCCATGATGCGCTCGCCAAGCGGTTCGACCAGCGTGTTGAAGTCGCGCACCGGCTCGAAGGCGACGCGTTCGCCGTAAACGTTGACTCCGCCAAGGGCGGGAGGCAATGGCTCGATCTTGAGTCCGTCAATGCCGACTACGGTGTGGCCATCGTTCAGGAGGTGATGCGCGACGGTGAATCCGGCAGGCCCCATGCCGGCGATGAGCACCCGTTTGCCGGTAGCTCCGCGCGGCACGGGCCGTTCGAGGTCCAGCGGATTCCAGCGCGTGAGCAGGGAGTAGATTTCGAACCCCCAGGGCAGTGCCAGAACGTCTTTCAGCGTCCGTGTTTCCACTTCCGGGATGTTGACCGGGTCCTGCTTCTGGTAGATGCACGACTTCATGCAGTCGTTGCAGATCCGGTGGCCGGTCGCAGCTGCCATCGGATTATCGACACAAATCATCGCTAGCGCGCCGATTGCGATGCCGTCGGACTTGAGCTTCTGGAATTCCGATATGCGCTCTTCCAGCGGGCAGCCGGCCAACTGGACGCCGAAGACCGTATCCTTGAACGCTCCCGCCTTGTCCTTCAAGCCCTGCGAGCAGGAGTCCTTGCCCTGTTCGTGACACCAGATGCAGTAATGCGCCTGGTCAAGCGCGCCCAACAGGTCGGTGCCATGGTCGGTCAGGTCAAAGCCTCTGCGCCGCCGCAGATGCGACAGGCGCTGTGATGTCGTGCTGCCATCGCTGACGGTCTCGACCGGTACCAGGTTCTGGAAATCGAGCTTGCGCGGCACCTTGAACAACACGCCCCGCGCGTGGCGCTCGCGACCAGCCGCCGTATGTACTGACCAGGCGGCATATCGCATGGCCGTATCCAGTTGTGTCGCGAATGTTTCGGCGTCCTCCTGCCACTGCTGCACATGGCGCGCGAAACCCGCTTCCGAAAACGGTTCGCGCATGAACTCGACCAGCGTTGCCTCGAGCAGCGTGCCGTCAAATGCCTCGGCCTCGGTTGCCTTGTATTTCGTGATTGCCTTCCTCTGTACGAACTGGCGCTTGATTTTGTAGAGAGGGGCCAACGCATCGTGGGCGGCCGAGAGCGCATCGACTTCGGCCTCAATGGAGAACAACTTCGCCAGAAAATCGTCCAGGTGTTCGGCGACTTCTATCAGAAGCTGTGACTCTGCCTTTCGGTCGGGAGCGGCTTTTCCTTCCCGTGCACCGGTCAGGCGTTGCGCCAGTTCCCGGTCCGCACGCTCGAGGAACTCGAGAAAGCATCGGTCGAGCCGCTGCAATGCTTCACGATCGTAGAGTTCTTCAAAGCGGAATCCGAAGCCAGGCGTGAGTTGCTCCGCGGAGGCGGGTGCCAACGGTTCATCGCGGTTCTGAAAGGCACCACGCATGTCGTCGCGCTGAGTGTTGTCGTCCATGGTCATGCGGTTTGCGTGTCAGTCCCTGCTCTGATCCAGCCCTGAAAAAAGGCGCGAATTATATCAGCCGCCGTCCTGCGCACCGACCTTCAGCGCGCGTGCGCATTCGCCCACGAGTTGCGGGCCGCGATATATCACGCCGGTATAAAGCTGAACCAGCGATGCGCCCGCCGCGATCTTTTCCGCCGCGTCGGCGCCACGCATGATGCCCCCCGCAGCGATGATCGGTAGTTCTCCGGCAAGCGCCTCGGACAACCACTGGACAATCCGGGTGGCGCGTTCGCGTAGCGGGGCACCGCTCAGTCCGCCAGCCTGCGCAGCGTGCCGCAAGTGCTCGACACCTGCCCGGGAAGTCGTAGTGTTGGTGGCAATGATCGCGTCCATTCCGTGGCGGCATGCGGAGTCAGCGACGAACCGGACGTCGGCTTTGTCAAGATCGGGCGAGATCTTGATGGCGATGGGCACGCGGTGGCCGTACCGTTCGCTGAGAGCCATGCGCTCCAGCGCAAGACCCGACAAGAGGTTCTCGAGCGCCGGGCCTTCCTGCAGGCTGCGCAAATTCTGTGTGTTCGGGGATGAAATGTTGATCGTGATGTAGCTGGCGCAGGCGTACACGCTGCGCAGGCAATGCCGATAGTCGTCGAGCGCGCGCTCAATAGGCGTGTCGAAGTTTTTGCCGACATTGATACCGAGAATGCCCTGGTGGCGCGAAGCGCGGACGTTCGATACGAACGTGTCCACTCCCAGATTGTTGAAACCCATACGATTGATCAACGCCCGGGCAGGGCGGATGCGGAACATGCGCTTGGGCGGGTTACCGGGCTGCGGGCGCGGCGTTACGGTGCCAACCTCGAGGAAACCGAAACCGAGTTGCGAAAGTGCCTCGATGTGACTGGCGTTCTTGTCCAGTCCGGCCGCCAGCCCGACCGGGTTGGGGAAGGTCAGACCCATGACGTTTCTGGGTGCCTGCACCACTGGGCCGGCGAGCACGCGGGCGATGCCGAGATGTGCGGCGAGATCGAGCGCTCCGAGCGCGAGCTTGTGGGCGCGCTCCGGATCCAGCGAGAAGAGCAGAGGCCTCGCTAGCGAATACAACACTGGCGTGCGCCGGGCGTGGCGCCGGGCTTAGACCGTGAGCCGGAAATCACGCCTCGGGCGCCGTCGTCTGGCGCGACAGTCTTTGCCATTGACCGTCGATCAGGCCTTCGATGGGCTGGAACAGGACTTTGTAGGCCATCTTCGGACTTTGGGCGATCCAGTATCCAAGATACAGGTAAGGCAAGCCCAGCCGCTTGCAGAGGTCGACTTGCCAGCAGACGTTGAACGTTCCGTAACTGGCGCCGGGCATTTCCGGATCGAAGAACGTATAGACCGATGAAAGCCCGTCATCGAGGCGGTCGACAATGCTTACCATGCGCAACCTGCCGTTCTCCCGAAACTCGACCAGGCTCGAACGGACATTGCTCTGCAACAGAAAGTGACGGTATTGCTCGCGGCTATCGTGATCCATGCCCCCGCCGCTGTGGCGATGGGATTGATAGCGCAAGTACAGCGCGTAGTGCTCCGGGTGGTACTTGAGCTCGAGCATGTGTGCTTCAAGCGTGCTGTGGCGCCTGGCTGCGCGCCGCTGCGACCGGCTTGGCGCGAAGTCGTCGGTGGCGATGCGCACCGGCACGCAGGCGCGGCAGCGGTCGCAATAAGGACGATAGGTGAAAGCGCCGCTCCGGCGAAAGCCGACCTTGACGAGATCCGCGTAGACCTGGCTGTCGATTGCGTGGCTGGGCGTGGCCACCTGCGAGCGCGCCAGCCTGTCGGGGAGATAGCTGCAAGGGTACGGTGCCGTGGCATAGAACTGCAGAACCGAGAAAGGCAGGTCATTCAACTGAGTCATGGTTTCGGCCCGATTTGAATGTCGTCTCCTGCCGGCCGGTTACGCCGGCCGTCTCGCCGAACCGCATATGCAAAACACGTGCGCACGTTGCGTTCGTCTCCTGATTGGTTGCTTCCACGTTTCATTCGTTTCGACAATGCTTGTAGCACGTTTCGGGCGCGACTTACTCGAGGCCAAAATTCATTGTCCGCGATTCAGTTGCACCGGGTTTCAATCACCCACGGCGCTGGCAACGGGTCATAGTCTACCAACTCGCCCAGTTTCTGTGCGAATTCGGTCCGCGGGATTTCGCGTGCGCCGAATGTGGCGAGGTGTTGCGTGCGCATCTGGCAGTCGATCATGCCGAAACCCCGGTCACGAAGATGCTGCACGAGCGCGACAAAAGCGATTTTCGACGCGTTGCTGACGCGGGTAAACATCGACTCCCCGAAGAAAGCCCGACCGATAGCGACTCCGTACAGTCCGCCGGCGAGTTCTCCCTCGATCCACGTCTCGATCGAATGCGCATGGCCCGCCCGGTGCATTTCAATGTAGGCCGCGCACATTTCTTCGGTAATCCATGTGCCGCTTTCGGCGCCCCGGGGTTCCCGGCAGGCCATGATGACTTGCGCGAAAGCGCGATCGGCGGTGACCCGATAAGGTGCGGCGCGCAGCGCCTTGCGCAAAGAGCGGCTGACGTGGAGTTCGTCCGGAAACAACACCATGCGAGGATCGGGACTCCACCACAGAACAGGATCTCCGTCGCCGAACCAGGGGAAGATGCCCTGGCGATAGGCCCGCAGCAGCGTTTGCACGGTGAGGTCTCCGCCGGCGGCCAGCAAGCCGTTCGGTTGGCGCAGCGCTCGCGCCAGCGGCGGGAAAGCATCACCAGGACGAAGCCAGGAGATCACATGGCCGGCCGGTTCACCAGACGGTGCGGCAGTTCAGAAGAATTTGTCGGGGTTCTTGCTGATCAGCCCGCATGCGATCCATGGCCCTGCATTGTCACTGGGTTGACTGGTGAGGTCGTCCGGTTTCGCGTGGACGATCACCGAGCGCCCGACGATGCTGTCGCCGCCCGTTCCCAGGCTGATTCCGGTGACCGTGATCTCCGATTGCGCCAGACCGTTCGCGTCAGACCGGACATTTCCGAGGTCACCGGCATGCCGTATTGCATCTTCCGGCCCGCCGTGCTCGCTGCCCTGCGGATTGAAATGGCCACCGGCACTGCTTGCGTCAGGCGCCCGGCAATCGCCGAGTTCATGAATGTGCAAGCCGTGCCTGGCATTTGGCGTCAGTCCCTCGATGCGGATACGCACGTGCATCTCATCGCCATCCTGCTGGAATTCCACGACCCCGCTCGCCGTATTTCCTTCCGTCGGCGCCAGCATTGCGATGGCCGTCGGTTCGGGCTGCAATGCCGTGTTGACGCCCGCACACGCCGTCAGCGCGGCACAAGCCCCGATCACCAGCCATCTGCGAAACATCCTT
>LJTS01000092.1 GCA_001304425.1 Betaproteobacteria bacterium SG8_40 | reverse complement strand
ATCGCGTCGATTTGTCGGCTTTGACCGGTGGCAAGAAGGTCGTCATCTACGGCCAGACCGAAATCACCCGCGACATGATGGACGCGCGCGAAGCTGCCGGCGCAAAGACAATTTATGAAGCGCAGGATGTCGAAATTTCCGGTTTCGATACCGGCAAACCCGTAGTCCGCTATTCAAGGGACGGGAAAGTACACGAAGTTGCCAGCGATTTCATTGCCGGATGCGACGGCTTCCATGGCGTGTGCCGGGCCAGCGTGGCGGGCAGCGCAATTACCGAATACGAGCGCGTCTACCCCTTTGGCTGGATCGGGTTACTGGCGGATACGCCGCCGGCGTCGGAGGAACTCATCTACGTGAATCACGAACGCGGATTCGCGCTTTGCAGCATGCGTTCGCCAACACGCAGCCGGGTCTACGTCCAGTGCGACCTGTCCGACACCGTTGAGCAATGGCCCGACACACGCATCTGGGACGAACTGAAATCACGTCTGGATCCGGCAACTGCCAGTGCGCTGATTACCGGACCGTCCATCGAAAAAAGCGTCGCGCCGTTGCGCAGCTTCGTGGCCGAACCGATGCGTTTCGGGTCCTTGTTCCTCGCCGGCGACGCTGCCCACATCGTTCCGCCAACGGGAGCAAAGGGGCTGAATCTCGCCGCAAGCGATATTCATTACCTGTCAGCCGCGCTCATCGAGTTCTACCGCAACGGTGACGACTCCGGACTCGATCAGTATTCCAGCCGTGCCCTTGCGCGCGTCTGGAAAGCGGAACGCTTCTCGTGGTGGATGACCACATTGCTCCACCGGTTGCCCGAGACCGGCGACATCGGCCCGAAGCTGCAACACGCCGAGCTCGCCTATCTGTTCGAGTCGCGTGCCGCGCAAACTGCGCTGGCCGAAAACTATGTCGGGCTGCCTTATTGACCCCAGGCCCGTCGCCACACGACACGAAGCGTCATGCACACCGGCTGCGCAAATGACACCGCAGGCGTTTCCGGCCCCAGGCTAGTCCGGTACCCCGGTCTGCACGGGCAGTTCGTGATTGCGCCCCCACTCGTCCCACGAACCATCGTAGACACGCCAATCGTCGCGGCCGCTCAGGTGTAGCCCGAGCGCAAGTATGCATGCCGTCAGCCCGGAACCGCACGACAAGACAAGCGGTTGTTCGGCTGAAATGCCGGCATCTTCGACGCGCTTGCGAATTTCTTCGACCGGGAGCAGCTTTCGCGTTTCCTTGTTGAGCAACTCCGCCCAGTAGAGGTTGCGGCTGCCCGGGATATGGCCGGGACGCGCGCCGGGATACCGGTCAGTTTCGGTGCCGGCAAAGCGCCCGGGAGTGCGGGCATCGAGGATCTGCGCTCCGCCGTTGCCGGAAACGTTCAACACATCCCGCCAGCCGGCATACAGATCACGTTCCTTGCCCGGCAAGAATGTGGCCGGCTTCGGCGTCACGTCCCCCTGCTCGAGTTCACGTCCCTCTGCCTGCCAGGCCTTCAATCCGCCATCGAGAATCGACACCCGGTCATATCCGTATTGGCGAAACAGCCACCATACGCGCGCGGCGCTATACAGACCCGGCGTGTCATAGGCGATCACGTGCGTGTTGTTGTCAATGCCGAGCGCGCCCACTTCCCGGGCGAAGGTTTCACGCGGGGGAAACTTGCGCGGCAGCGGATTGTTTGCATCGGCGACCCGTGCCAGGTCGAAGAAAACCGCGCCGGGGATATGACCGGCAAGGTACTCCGCCCGCGCATCCCGCCCGGTATCGGGAAGATGCACCGTCGCATCCGCCACGCGAACACCTTCGGTTTTCAGGTTCGCCGCCAGCCATTCGGTGCTGACTACGGGTCCGGTATACGTCATCCAATTTTCTCCCTGCTGTTTCTCTGGTGAAGCGCTGCGGCACTCGCTCCGGATTCTTCGCAAAACCTCGTCGCGATCCGACGGATTCCGGTCAGACCAGCGTTTGCATGTCTCCATCGATGCTGATCGCCTGTCCGGAGATGGTACGGGCAACGGGCGAGGCAAGAAACACCATCATGTCGGCGAGTTGCTGCGGGTCGATGAGTTCCTTGATCGACGCATGCGCAAGCCAGCCCATCTTGAACTCTTCAAAGGTCTTGCCCGCGAGCTGTGCTTTCTCCTCGATCACTCTCCGGATGCGCGCGCCGTCGACTGGACCCGGCAATATCGCGTTGCAACGGATACCGAACTCCCCGAGTTCCATCGAGATGGACTTGGTAAAGCCGACCACACCCCATTTTGCCGACGAATAAGGCGAGCGGTTCGGAAAGCCGAATTTGCCTGCGGCCGAGGACAAATTGATGATCGAGGCGTTGTCCGATTTTCTCAGATGCTCGACAGCAAGCCGCGTGCAGTTGAACTGTCCGGTGAGGCAGACCTGCAGACAGCGGTCCCAATCAGCGGGTTCGATCTCGTACACGGGTCCGGTCGGGCCGGCAATGCCTGCGTTATTGACCAGGCAATCGAGACCGCCGAGTTTCGCGATTGCATCACCAAACATTGCCGATACGGCATCGCGGTCGGCAACGTCACATTCGCCGGTAATGATTTGCGGGTGTGTCTTTCCCATCCTGGCAAGCGCGTCCTTGTCCACGTCACAGACATAGACGCGCGCGCCTTCCGCGGCAAAAGTTGCGGCAACGGCCAATCCAATACCCGATGCCCCCGCCGTGACGATGACCCGCAAGTTGTTGAGTTTGAGATCCATCCTGTTCGCCCTCCCCCGTACGATATGTGTTGTTTGCGCCGGCCGCGTATGCGTAACCTGTTATGCGTGACCCGGATCGCCGATCCGCGAACAGTCTACCTCGGTCTCCGTCCAACGCCATTTCCGCCCGCCCGGTACGGTCATCGGGCCCCGGCCGCGCGCGTGATTCCGCGCTTCAGAATGACGAACCCGGCTGTTTCAGAAACGCCAGCTCCTCATCCGATGACGACCGGCCGAGTATCCTGTTACGGTGCGGAAACCTTCCGAAGCGGCGCACGATATCGCGGTGACGCTCGGCATAGTCGGCATACCCGGCGAACAGTTTGCGTTTTTCTTCGGGCACACCGTTGGCAAGCTCCGTGAACAGATCGACCGAACGATCCTGATCTTCCAAGGTTTCGGAATGTTCGAGCGGAAGATAGGCAAAGACGCGCTCAATCGGCCTGAGTGCGCGGTCGACGCCTGCCGCAAGCCCATCCTTGCACCACTTGAGCGCGAGATGGTCGTGGGCAAAGGCGCGCGGGGTTTCGCGGTACATGTTGCGCGAAAACTGATCGACCAGAATGATCATGGCCAGACGCCCGCGTGCGTCTGTCAACCAGTCGTCGCATCGATTGTTGACGGCATCGTCCAGTAAGCCGGCAAAGCGTTCGCGTATCCGGGCGTCGGTAGCCGCGTCTTTCTTCCACCACAGCTTGCCGCACTGCTCGGCCACATCGAGATCATCCGTTGCGGTTCCAAACCAGAACCGGAGAATCGTACTTGCGGTCTCCACTTCGCCCCCCTGCCGGATCACTGTCAATACCGCCTGCGCAGCAGCAGGACGGCAGATATGCGTCCCCGCGATACATTGCTAAACTTGCGCCGGTAAGCCCAATTAAAAGAAACGCACAAACGCCAATATCGGCATGCCCGCCGCCGCAGCGGCCGCCAGGCAAACGCGCCTGCAAAAACCGGCGATGCACACGCTCTACAGGAGGATCATAACCGTGCCACTTTATTCTTTCATCCGAAACCCGGTTTTCGCTGCCCACAGGCTTCCGGTTCTTGCTGCCATGTTGTTCATGGCGCTGGCGGACAACGCGTTCGCGCACGGTGTGACGCTCAAGCTGCAATCCACCCAGCCTTCCGAATCGGCGTTGACGCGGCACTTTATCAGCCCCTGGGCGCAACAGATACATGATGCGTCCGGAGGACGAATCAATCTGCTTGGCGCGCAGGCGGAACAAACCGCGCCGGCAGCGGATTTGTTCCAGCTTGCACAGGACCGGGCTGCCGACGTTGTCTGGCTGGACCATGCGAACGCCCCGGAGAAATTTCCTCGCTTCAGCATCTTTGGATCGGCTCTGCCGGGGTCTTCCTCCGCGGGTTCGAGCCAGGCCCTGTGGTACTGGTGTGAGGTCAACGATCTCGCTTTCCGGGAATTCAAGGAACTCCGCATACTCGCAGCCAGCCGGCACGATGCGCCGCTGTTTCACATGCGCGAAAAATCGATTGCCTCGTTATCCGACCTGAGCGGGTTGAAGATCGCCGTGCCGAACGGCGATGGCCGGGAGTTTCTCGCCGCACTGGGTGCCTCACCGCTCGTCATGCCCGCTTCCGAAATGGGCAAGGCGCTCGGCGATGCCAGCGTTGACGGCGTACTGCTCTCGTGGAGCAGCCTGGAAACGTATGGACTCGGCAGTCTGGTCAAGACCCACGTCGCCGCGCCATCGGGGGCGCCGTGGGCGTACGCCGAGATCTCGGCCTTGTTGATGAACCCCGATGCCTATCGCGGTCTCGCTGACGATCTCAAGACCATCGTCAGAGCAAACAGCGGCATCGACGTTTCAGCATGGATCGGAAAAGTATTGGACGAGACCGCAGCCAGGGCGCGCCAGGGAGCGGCCGAACGCGGCGACACGATCGGCAACCTGTCCGGCAGTGATCTCGCCGGCTGGAATCTGGCCGCCGAGGCGGCGATCGCCAAACGCGTCAAGGCACTGGATGAGCAGGGTCTGAGGGGTGAAAAAATGGTTGGCAAAGTGCGCGCGCTGATTACCGAGTACGACACCGCCCGCTAAGCTCCAGTGCGTCTCATGCCCACTTGCCGGGGACGAAGACGGCTTCGTCTTCACCCGGCCAGGGCGGCATGGTTACCGCGGCGACACGCAACGGTGCGTCAGCGCTGCTGCGAAACTGGAACGCGGTGCCGACCGGTATCGAAACACACGCGCCTTCCTCGAGCGCCACGATTTCCTCGCGTTCGTCCTGTTGCCGCCACATCAAGCCCCGACCCGACAGCACCAGCCATATCTCGCTCACACTGCGATGCCTGATCGCCCGCGACACCTCGCCCGCTTGCAATTCGAATAACGCCATTGCGCCGGACTGCAGCGACAGCAAGGGCAAGACACTCGAACCATCCGGCGCCCTCTCCTCCTTGACGCGCCTTGCGTGCGTCGTGGCAAATCGGTTCATATCAATTCCTTCCCTCGTGTTCGCATGCGAGCCACCGTCAGCATATCTGCTGTTCGCCGTGCCGGCCCGCAACCGGTCTGTAGCGGCCGCTGCACGGCCCCGTCTGCGCCGCAGCAAACAAAATTCGGAATTTCGTCCGGCAAGCGCCGCTTCGGCTGATCGATCAAGCACAACAAGGTTTGCGCCACTGCACGGCAACGTGATGCCAGTGTAATCGGGATGCTGCGCCGCGGCACCGCGGCGCCTCGTATTGCAACCCGCCATGAGCTGCATATACTGATACGAGGGTATCCAACGCGAGCAGAACAAGAATCTTGGGAGGCAGACAATGGGTAACTTCGACACCGGGAACATTCGCACCATTGCGTTCGTCGGACAGGGCGGTTCGGGCAAGACGACGCTGATCGAAAGCCTGCTTGCGCACACCGGCGCAATCGGCGCAGCCGGATCGATCGCGCGCGGCTCCACCGTGTGCGATTACGATCCGAGAGAAAAAGAACATGGCCATTCGGTCAAACTCGCCGTAACCAATCTCTCCCACGACGGCACGCTGATCCACCTGCTCGACACGCCGGGTTATCTCGACTTCGTCGGACAGTCCCTTTCCGCCCTGTCCGCGGTCGAAACGGCGGCCATCGTCATCAACGCGCCGTCCGGCATCGAGCTGATGACGCGCCGCATGATGGACTGGGCGCAGTCGCGCGACCTTTGCCGGATCATCATCGTCAATCGCATCGATGCCGAAGGTGTCGATCTGGCCGGGTTACTGGCCGAGATACAGGCCGAGTTCGGAAGCGAATGCCTGCCGATCAACCTGCCGGCCGGCAACGCCAGCAAAGTGATCGACTGTTTCTTCCGCCCGGATGGCGAGTCCGATCTGATGCCGGTTGCAGAGGCCCATACCTCACTGGTCGACCAGGTCGTCGAAGTCGACGAAGAACTCATGTCGGTATACCTGGATCAGGGACACGTCACGCCCGAGCAACTTCACGAACCGTTCGAACGCGCGCTTCGCGAGGGGCATCTGGTGCCCGTGTGCTTCGTATCGGCTCAGACCGGCGCCGGAGTCGACCTGCTGCTCGACACGTTCTCCAGACTCATGCCCAACCCCGCCGAGGGTAACCCGCCGCATTTCCTTCGCGGGGAAGGCGAAGAGGCGAAACCGCTCGAGGCCGTACCCGATCCGTCGAAGCACGTTCTTGCACACGTGTTCAAGGTGGAAATCGATCCGTTCATCGGCAAGCTAGGCGTGTTTCGCGTGCATCAGGGAACGGTCACGCCGAACACACAGCTGTTTATCGGCGATGCGCGCAAGCCGTTCAAGGTATCGCACCTGTACCGGCTGCAGGGAAAGAATCACGTCGAAGTCAACGCTGCGGTCCCCGGAGACATCGTCGCCGTGGCAAAAGTCGACGACATCCACTTCGACGCGGTACTGCACGACTCCCAGGAAGACAATCACATTCACCTCGAACCACTCGACTTTCCGCAACCGGTATTCGGACTGGCTCTCGAACCAACGCGCCACGGCGACGAGCAGAAATTGGCCGACGTGCTGCACCGGATGTGCGCGGAAGACCCGACGCTGATTGTCGAACAGGATACGACGCTCAACGAAACCGTGGTGCGCGGCCTGGGGGAACTGCACCTTCGCCTCAGCATGGAGAAAATGGAGAAGACCTACGGTCTCCAGGTCGCAACGCGCCCCCCGCGCATCCCCTACCGGGAAACCATCAGGGCCACTGCCGAAGGGCATTGCCGCCACAAGAAGCAGACCGGCGGTGCGGGGCAATTCGGCGAGGTGTACCTGCGTATTGCGCCGCTGGAGCGCGGCGCCGGCTTCCAGTTCGTCGACGAGATCAAGGGCGGAGTGATTCCCAACCAGTTTATTCCGGCGGTGGAAAAAGGCGTTCGCGCGATGCTGGAATCCGGACCGCTTTCAGGCCACAGGATGCAGGATGTAAAAGTCACCGTGTACGACGGCAAGCATCACAGTGTCGACTCCAAGGAAGTGGCGTTTGTCGCAGCCGGCCGCAAGGCATTTCTCGACGCGGTGGGAAAAGCCAGGCCGGTGGTGCTCGAACCGGTGGTCAACATCGAGGTGACGGTACCGCAGGAGGCAATCGGCGATATCAGCGGCGACCTTGCATCACGGCGCGGGCAAGTCAGTGGAAACGATGCGCTGTCCGGCGGCATGATGAAGCTCACGGGCAAGGTTCCCCTCGCGGAGCTCGACAATTATCAGTCGCGGCTGAAGTCGATCACCGGGGGCGCAGGCTCGTACAGCATCGAATTCAGTCATTACGAGGCAGCACCGCCCAACGTCCAGCAACAACTGGTCGCCGAACACAAGCCGGCGCAGCATGACGATTGAAGCAGGGGTGTTCGCTGGGTAGCGCGCGATACCGGCGTCGATTGAACGCGGCACGCATCATCGTTTCAACATCCCGGGCCGCCATTCCGCGACCCGTCTTCTGCGCCTAGTCGTCATCGCGGCGGGTTCCCGCGCCGTAATAACCTGCAGCCGGCGCAGCGCATTGCGATCACGGCTGCGATAGCGTTGCGGGAGAGGTCGCGGCCAATGGCTCCATGGTGGAAGGTTTCTAAATTCACCGGGCTTCCAGTAAACTGGAACCATGAACCTGGAGCGTATTACCGTCGAGTTTTTGCCCGAAGACGACCGCCTGCTTGTCCATGTGTGTTTCTCGGGGTCGGCTGAAATCCTGTTCTGGATGACGCGACGACTGGTAAAGCGCTTCTGGCCGGTATTACTGCAGATTGCGCAGTCGCGGCCGGAGATCCAGTCCCAGGCCAACCCGGAAGCGCGTCAGGCCTTGCTCGGGTTCGAGCACGAAAAAGCGCTCAAGAAGGTCCAGTTTTCGAAAGCAGCCAAGGAACCGAAGCGCGAACATCCCCTCGGCGACACGCCGTTTCTGGTTACACGGATACGCGCGCGGCGCAATGCCAAAGGGCAGACCGTACTCTCCATGCAGCCAAAGGAAGGCAACGGGCTGGACCTGTCTCTGGGCGAGAACCTGCTGCATGGATTGATGAAGCTGATCAAGGACGCAGCATCCAAGGCCGAGTGGGATTTGACGCTCGAGGTCCCGAGACTGGATGCGCCCCCCACGGACGACATCCCTGCCCAGCGTACCCTGAACTAGACGGGCTTATAATCAGCCGCCTCCGTGCATGTTCGGCCATGAATGCCGCACGCACGGAGTATTTTCAATACTTGATTGAATGACGATGACTTCCGGGACGCAGACACTGCGCAACGACGCCAAGGTGATCGGATTGGTCGGACTGGGCCACGGCACCTCGCACTTCTTTCATTTGCTCCTTGCGCCGCTGTTCCCCTGGTTGAAGGACGCGTTCGGTTTGAGTTATGCCGAACTCGGGCTGCTGATGACGATGTTTTTCGTGGTCTCGGGTGCCGGTCAGGCGCTGGCAGGTTTCGTCGTCGACCGTATCGGCGCATTGCCCGTGTTATTGGGCGGAATTGCGCTGCTGGGTATTGCCGCATTGGGGCTGGCGTCGAGCAACAGCTACACGGTGCTGATGTTGTTTTCCGCGTTGGCAGGACTTGGCAACGCCGTGTTTCACCCGGCTGACTTCACGGTACTCAATCGGCGTGTCACGACGCGCAGGCTGGGACATGCCTTCAGCGTGCACGGACTATCCGGAGCATTGGGCTGGGCCGCGGCTCCCGTGTTCCTGGCGGGGCTGGCGACGCTGTTTCACTGGAGGATCGCCCTGCTGGCAGCCGCCGCACTGGC